>DATKFK010000550.1:0-10123 GCA_035544375.1 Thermoanaerobaculia bacterium | reverse complement strand
CGGTCACGCTGCCGGACGTGGATACCACCCTCCTCGCCACCTTCGGCCTTGGCCAGGGCGCCTACCTCGCCAAGAAAGCCGCCAGCGGTCCGGCCACACCGCCTCAAGCCCCACCCACTCAGGGGCAGGCCGGAGCCGGTGGCGGCGCCGCAGTGCCCGCAGCTCCGGCAGCGCCCGCAGCTCCGGCAGCGCCCGCAGCTCCGGCAGTGCCCGCAGCTCTGGCAGCGCCCGCAGCGCCCGCAGCTCCGGCAGCGCCCGCCCCCGGTGCCGCACCTGCGGGAGGTGCGGGCGTGGCGCCTGCACCTGCCGCCAAACCCCGCAAACCGAGGCTTGGCGCCGAGGCATGAGCGATGGGTTCCTCTCGCGTCGGGCGGGCGCCCGGCAGGCAGCGGACGCCAGGTTGGATCACCTCCTCCGCCGTTGCGCCTTCCCGCCGTGCCGGCTCAGAAGACGCCTGCGAGGGGCGTTGCTGGACCTGTGGACGGTGGCCCACAGGCCCGGCGGCGGGTTTATGCTTTTTTTGGTCAATCAGGATCAACCAGCACGTCGGCCACGCTCGCCGCCACTTGGCGGTCCTGCGCGGTGGGGGCCGGCTCGCAACTCGCCGGCCTTGACCAGGCTAGATCGCGGTGCGACCGCCGTCGGCGGCGACGATCGCGCCGGTGACATAGCTTGCGCGGGGTGAGGCCAGGAATGCGACTACCTCGGCAATCTCCGAGGGGTCGGCTGCGCGCTTGAGCGGCGTGGTGGCCCCGAGAGTGTCGAATAGCTCACGTGCCTCAGGTCGCGTGTAGATCGGGCCTGCTGCTACGGCGTTGACCCTGACGCCGTGTGGGCTGAATTCAGCGGCCCATGCTTGCGTCAACGATGCCAGGGCGGCTTTGGTGGCCCCGTAAGCCGCGCCGCCGGACAGGCCGAGACGGCCGGCCATGCTGCTGATGTTGACGATGCTGCCAGTTCCGCGGGCTGCCATCCCCGGCGCCAATGCGGCGACGAGATAGAACGGTGCGCGGACGTTGCTGGCAAACATGGCGTCGAAGCTTGCGATAGCGAACTCTGCGGTCGGTCCCCACACCGAGAATCCGGCGTTGTTGACGAGGATGTCGATCTCGCCGGCCTCTTCGGCCAGGCGCTTGACCTGGGCGGGATCGGTGAGATCGGCCGCCACGAACCGGGCGCGCCCACCGCCGGCACCGATCGCCTCTACGGTCTCGGCGCCGCGTGCCTCGTCGCGGCCGTGGACGACGACCTCGGCGCCGTCGCGGGCCAGCTGCAAGGCGATCGCGCGGCCGAGGCCGGATGTCGCGCCCGTCACAAGGGCTTTCTGGTCTTGGAGGTTGCGATGCTGGGTCGGGGGCATGGTTTCTCTCCGGGTTGGTGCCGTTGACCGATAGGTCTGTTCTTCGTCGGGCAGAATCTTAGGACCGGAAGATCATTCCGGAGGATCCCCCCAACGAGCTCGTCGAACACGGTGGCGTAACCAGGGATGAGAAGGTTTCGGAAGGCAATGACCGATCCCTGTTCCGGAATCCGTTCGGCTATTGAGGCGCGCGCGTATCACGCTGCATAGAGGCGGCGGCGGTTGCCTTCCAGGCTTGACCTCAGCAGTTGCTCAAGTGCGGGAAGCTTCTCCTCCAATAGGGCCAACATGGTTCGACTTCTCGCCTCCACCTCCAATTCTGGCACGGGTGGCCCCAAGCCATGCGATGCCCCAGGGCGGCCAAAGGCCGGCGCCAGGGTTCCCCCTGGGGTTCCTTCCATCGCGGACCACATCCACATCTCGCTTTTGCACTTCCTGCGTGCAAAATCTTCAGATTGCATTGCATATCTACTCCTATGGTGGTATCATTTGTAGCCTTAGAGGCGTAACTGTTCTATCAAAAGGATGTACGAGAACGTGGAGCGGCACAATTAGCAACCTGTGGGCCCTGAGTAGCTGGCCTGCTGCAAAGGTGCCGCGGGAGGGCAACGGTGAGAGTGCTGGATCATGGCATGACCATGACGGAAAAGATCCTCTTGCAGCATGCCGTCGGCTGGGGGGAAAAGTCTCTGGCCGCTGGAGACATCGTGCTGATCGCCGTCGACTGGACGCTGGCGAGCGAGATCGCATGGAAGGGGATGAACCGGACGTATGCGGCCCTGGGTCGGCCGCCCCTCGCCGCGCCGCAGCGTTTCTACCTGGCTCTCGATCACACGGTTGACAGCGGCACCTTAGCCAACGACCCGCGCACCCGGAGTGTTGTTCAGCTCTCTCGCAACTTCGCCCGCGAAGCTGGGCTCACGTTCTTCTATGACGCCAACACCACGATCATGCATACCGAGTTCTTCCGCCAGCTGGTGCGGCCGGGAGAGGTCGTTCTGGGAGCGGATTCTCATACCACCTCGCACGGCGGCATGGCAGCCTTCGCCGTCGGCCTGGGGGGAGCCGACATCGTTGCGGCGATGATCGAAGGCTCCACCTGGATCCAGGTTCCCGAGGCAATCCGCGTTCATTACCTTGGCCAGCCCGCCTTCGGTCTCACCGGCAAGGACGCGGTGCTCAAGACGCTCGGCCAGCTGGGCCGCAACACCGCCGCGATGGAGCGTACGGTGGAGTACACGGGAGACTTCCTGGCGGATCTGTCCACCGACTTCCGCTTCACCATCGCGAACATGACCGCCGAGCTGGGGGGCCTGAACGGCATCTTCCCCGCCGATGCGCGGACGCGGCAGACCATGGGCACCCGCCGCAGCCAGGAGTTTCGGGAGGGGGGTTGGTGGTTTCGGGCCGACGACGACGCCAGGTACGAGGAGACCTTTTGCATCGATCTCGGCCGGCTGGCACCGCAGGTCGCCAAGCCCTACTCACCCGACAACGTCTGTGACGTGGGCAAGGTTGCCGGCGAGGTGCTCGACGGCTGCTTCATCGGTGCGTGCACGACCACGGAAGAAGAGTTGATCCTGGCCGGCCTCGTCCTCGAGGGGGCAATGGCCGCCGGTTGCCAGCCGGTCGCGTCGGAAAGACGCCTCATGGTGCCCGGCAGCCTCGAGATCGCCGGCAGGCTGCGCGATGCCGGCCTGCTCGATACCTACCGGCGGGCCGGCTTCCGCATCGGCGAGCCGGGATGCAGCATGTGCATCGGGATGGCCAGCGATCGCGCCCAGCCGGGCGAGACCTGGCTGTCCTCGCAGAACCGCAACTTCCCCAACCGGATGGGTGCGGGAAGCATCGCCTGGTTGGCCTCGGCGGTTACCGTTGCCGCGTCGGCTTTCGACCTCCGCATCACGGATCCGGTGCCGCTGCTCGCGGAGCTGGACCGCGACCGTCTATCCCGCCTGCAGGCGCCGCGGACCGGGTTGCCGCCGGTGATCCACGGCGACCCGGAGCCGACCGCCGGGCGGGACGGGGCGGCAGCCGCGGGAGCCGCGGCCCTGCGCACCAGCTCCGTGGTGCGCGGCCGGGCCCAGCTGTTCGGGGACCACGTGGACACGGACGCGATGATCGCCGCCGAGTTCTGTCATCTAGCCGAGCCGGCGGCGCTCGGGCCCCAGGCGTTCCTTCACTTCCGCCCTGACTTCGTGGCACGAGTGCAACGCGGCGAGAACATCGTGGTGGCGGGCGAGGGGTGGGGGACCGGCTCGAGCCGCGAGCAGGCCGTGTGGGCCCTCATGGGTGCCGGCGTGCGGGCGGTGATCGCTCGCAGCCTCGCCTATATCCACAAGCGCAACCTGGTGAACGAGGCGCTGCCCTTCGTCGTCATCGCCGACCCGGAGTTCCACCGCATGGTTCGCGACGGCGACGAGCTGGAGGTCGACCCCGGCGCCGGGACGGTGAAGGTCGCTGGGTCCACTTATCAGGGAGTTCTCCCAGCGGGGGCGATGACCGAGATCATCGCCTGTGGCGGGCTTGTTCCCAAGGTGAAAAAGAGCCTGTCGGGCAGGCAGTTCAAGAAAGGATAGGTACGGCGATGCAAGTCGAGGATTGGAGTGAGCTCCTGGTCAATCCACAGGTCTATACCGCGTCGCTGGAGCTCCCGGATCCAGCGGTCCTCAAGATCTACGACACGACCCTGCGCGACGGCGAGCAAATGCCTGGCGTCGCCCTGTCGCCGCGACAGAAGTACAGCGTGGCATGCGAGGTATCACGGCTTGGCTGCCACATCATCGACCTGTGCTTCCCGGCCAACTCGCCCAGTGAGACCGAGCTGCTGCGACTGACCTGGGAGGGACGGCGGCGCGGTGACATCCGCGAGGACCTCGAGGTGCTCGTCATGTGCCGCGCCAGTCTCAGGGACGTCGATCAGACCATCCTGTGCATCCAGGCCGCCGGGTTCCCGCTCGACAAGGTGTCCTTCCTGCTGTTCACCTCGGCGAGCGGGCTGCACGTCAAGTACAAACTGGGTGCGATGCTGCTGCAGAGGGAGGGCCTCAGCCCGGAGGACGTCGCCGACGCCCCGCTCTCGTTCTTCCACGAGGCCAATGCGAAGATGATCGGCGAAGTCGTCCGCTATGCGGTCGATCAAGGCGTGCAGCGGATCGAGTTCGGAGCGGAGGACGCGAGCCGAACGCCGCTCGATTTGCTGATCAACCTGGTCCAGGTCGCGGTCGATGCAGGGGCTTGCCGCTACATCTTTGCCGACACCACCGGCAGCCTGACGCCCGAGGCGGCGCGGCACTACTGCGCCAGCCTGACCGCCGCCTTTCCCGGCATCGAGCGCGTCTGTCATTTCCACAACGACTTCGACCTGGCCACCGGCAACACGATCGCCGCGGTGCTCAACGGGTTTACCACCTTCAGCACGACCCTGAACGGGTTGGGCGAGCGCGCAGGCAATGCTCCCCTCCACTCGGTGGTGGTGGCCCTCAAATACCTGTATGGCATCGAGATACCTGGCTTTCTCTATCAGCGGCTGGGGGCGGCCAGGAGGCTTGTCGAGGATGTCACCGGGATCCCCGTCCAGGCCAAGGAGCCAGTGATCGGGCGCAACGTCTTTTCCCACGAATCGGGAATCCACACCCACGGCGTTGGGATCTGCCGCCGCATGTATGAAACGATCCCCTACCAAGAAGTCGGTGGCGAGGCGCGCTTCGTCTACGGCAAGCACTCCGGCACCGCCAGCCTGAAGCGCCTGCTCGAGGAGTGCCAACCGGAGATCGGGTGCCAGGTGGACTCCGATCTCGTCCTGAGGATCCTCGAGGCCATCAAGGAGCTGCGCGCCACCCAGATCGTAGAGAGCGATACGGCGCAGTTTGTTCGTCAGTATTATGCCAACCTCGATCGTTTGGGGTTTTCCGAGAGCGAGGTCGTGCACCTGGCGAGGATGGTCACAGCCAGGCCCACGCCAAGCCGTTCCGGTGCCTGAGGCCGCCGCGATCTACTCGGTGCGCAGTACCAGTGTCGGGTCGACAGCCGTCGCCCGCCGGGCTGGAAGGTAGATGGAGACGAGCGCGACCAGGGTGAGCAGGAGCGGGGTGGCGAGGAAGGCCAGCGGATCGGTTGGGCTGATGCCGATCAGCATGCTGGCGGCCAGGCGGCCAACCGCGAAGGCCAGGACGATGCCGACGACCACTCCCAGCGCCACCAGCTTCATGCCCTGCTCGAGGATCATCGAGAGCACCCTGGCGCGCTGCGCGCCGAGTGCCATGCGGATGCCGATCTCGCGCGACCGCAGGCTCACCAGGAAGGACATGACGCCGTAGATGCCGACGGTGGCCAGCGCCAGCGCCAAGCAGCCGAACATGCCCAGCATGGAGGCGGCGAAGCGCGGCGCCCACAGCGTGCGGTCGAGCTGCTGGGCGAGCGTGCCGGCGGCCACCAACGGCATCCCGGGGGCCAGCGCATGGATCTGCCGCTCGACCGCTGGCAGCAGCGCTCCTGGCTCGCCGCTGGTGCGCACGACCAGCGTGACGCCGGGCGCATAGTTCTGCGCCACCGGCTCGTAGATGTAGGGCGACGGGTCTTCGGAGAGACTGATGTACTTCGCGTCGCGGGCAACTCCCACCACCTCGACTGCCGGCTTGCCGCGGAAGTGGAAGCGCTTGCCGAGAGGGCTCTGGTGCGGCCAGAACTTTGCTGCCATGGTCTGGTTGACGATTCCCACCGCCTGAGCGTTGGCGCGGTCCGCCACGGTGAAGCCGCGGCCGGCGACGATCGGCACGCCGACCGCCCGGAAGAAGCTGGGATCGACCGGATCCGCCTGGACCAGGATGCCGTTGGCGCCATCGTCCCGCCCTTCCAGGAACACCGAGCGGGCGTATGCCGGCTGTAACGGTCCAGCTTGCGCCACGGCGACGCCGGTCACGCCGGGCAGCGCCCCGACCTGCTCGCGGGCAGCGCGCAGCAGCTGCTCGCCGCGCCCCTGATCCAGTCCGTAGAGCCCGACGTCGAACGACAGCGACAGCAGGTGGGCCGTGTCGTAGCCCGGGTCGACTCGCTGCGCCGCATTGAGGCTGCGCAGGAAGAGGGCGGCCGAGATCAGCGCCAGCAGCGACAGCGCGACCTGGCCGGCGACCAGGGCTCCGCGCAACCCCAGGCCGAACCGTGCCCGTGCTCCCGAGACGGACTGGCTCCTGAGCGCCGTGACCAGCTGCGGTCGCGTGCTTTGCAGCGCCGGCGCCAGGCCGAAGAGCAACCCGGTCGCGAGCGAGATGCAGAGGGCGAAGACGAGCACCCGCAGATCGATGCCGAGATCGAGCGCTATCGTCACCGGAAACGCGCCGCTGGGAGTCAATGCGAGCAGGGCGTGGCTGGCCCAGACGACCATCAGGAGGCCGCAGGCGCCGCCCAGCAGCGCCAGCACCAGGCTCTCGGTGAGCAGCTGGCGCACCAGGCGGCCGCGCGAGGCCCCCTGCGACAAACGGATGGCCATTTCGCTCTGGCGAGCCGTGGCCCTGGCAAGCAGCAGGTTGGCGACGTTCGCGCAGGCGATGAGCAGCACCAAGCCGACAACTCCGAGAAGCAGCACCGAGGCAGCCACCACTCCCTGACGCGCCTCGGGCGGTAGGGTTGCCTGCGCCAGCGGCACCAGCTCGATGCCGCGGCCCCTGTCGTCGTTCGGGTATTCCCGCTCCAGCCGTTGGGCGATGCTGGTCATCTCGGCCTGGGCCGCGGCGAGGGTCACCCCTGGACGCAGACGTCCGAGGGCGTTGATGAACGGATCGTGGCGCTGGTTGTACCAGTTGGAATCGGGATCTGGCTTGATCACGCGGTTCATTGCCATCGGCACCCATAGCTCGGGCAGGACGCCGATGTCGATGCCGGTGAAGGCCGCAGGGGCGATGCCGATGATTGTAAACGGGCTGCCGTTCAGGGTGATGCTGCGACCCACCGCGCCGGGATCGCCGCCCAAACGCTGCTTCAAGAAATGATCCGAGACGACCACGACCGGGTGGCCTCCGAGTTGGGTCCCTTCCTCGCCGGTGAAGGTGCGGCCTCGCGCCGCTCTCACCCCCAGCAGGTCGAAGTAGTTCTCCGAGACCAGCTGGCCGACCACGAGGTTTGCCTCGCCGCCACGGATGGCGACACTCATGCCGGCCCAGTCGTAGCCGAGGATACCGGTGAAAGACCGTGCCTGTTCGCGGTAGTCCCGCCAGTTGAGGTACGAGTTGAGATGGGAGAAGGCCGCCACGCCGCCGCTCGACGCCTTGGCGTCGCGGTTGTAGATCTTGACCAGCCGTCCGGAGTCGGCAACCGGCAGAGGGCGGAACAGCAAGGCGTTGACCAGGCTGAAGATCGTGCTGTTGGCGCCGACGCCCAGTCCCAGGGAGAGCACGACGATCAGGGTGAACGCCGGCCGGCGCAGCAAGGCCCTCGTCGCAAAGCGCAGATCGGTCGCGAAGCTCTCCATGTCGTTATCCTCCGCTCCTCGGCAGGTTGCCGCAAGGCAGCACCGCAGGTCCCCGTCGCAGGCCGCACCCCGGGGCGCCGGAGGAGTGCGGCCTGCCGCGGGGCGTGCGCTCCTCGGCGGCAGGCGTTGCTTAGCGAGAGCTTATCATCTCGCCCAAGGGATGAAAGGATGGCGCAACCGTTAGCGGCTAAGGACCTTGATTTGATAGACATCAGCGGCGATGCCATTTTTTTGCACTGTAACTGGCTTGGTTATCTCTGTTGGTGGCATACACCTTGACTCGCACGCGTATAATCATTATCCTTTAGGGCAATTGGCCACTAGGACTACTAAGATGACAACCATGCTGCACCAGAAGCCCATCAGACTGAGATCGACGTGATCGACGTGTTGCCCGGTGAGCAGGCAGATTCCAGGAGGCCCGCTGCCGGCAGTGAGGGAGGGGTACGCCCTGCCGGGCACTTTCGTGACTTCGTTCTTGCGCGCAGATCGGAGAATCGGCTCATCCTGCAGCCGCGTATGGGCTTCAGCGATCCCGCCCTGATGCGTCGCGGCCTGGAGCTCGTACGGGCGGCGACGGCCCCGACGATCGGTACGATCACCCTCGACAGCTACACGCGGATGGGCGACCTGGAAGGCGCTCGCCGGGCGCTGGACGCCGGCAAGGAGCTGAACGGATATCCCATCGTCACCTACGGCGAAGAGCGTAACCGCCGGCTCGTCGACGGGCTGCTGGGCGCCGCCTTTCCCATCCAGATCCGCCACGGCAGCCCGCTGCCGGAGCCGATCTTCCGCGCCTTGATCGCTGCCGGGATAGAGGCGACCGAAGGCGGTCCGATCTCCTACTGCCTGCCCTATAGCCGTGTGCCGCTGGCAGCGACCGTGCGCTCTTGGCAGCACTGCTGCCGCATGCTGGCCGGACTCGAGCAGAACGGGGTGGTCGGGCATCTCGAGAGCTTCGGCGGCTGCATGCTCGGGCAACTCTGCCCGCCGGCGATGCTGTTGACCCTCACACTGCTCGAGGCCCGCTTCTTCCGCGAGCACGGGATCAAGAGCCTGTCGCTCAGCTATGCCCAGGGGTACAACGAGCCCCAGGACGTCGGCGCGATCCTGGCATTGCGCCAGCTTGCCTCCGAGAGCTTGCAGGACGTCGATTGGCACGTGGTGGTCTACTGCTTCATGGGCAACTTCCCGCGCAGCCGTTCCGGCAGCCGGCGCCTCATCGAGGACAGCGCCCGCCTGGCGGTCAAGGCCGGCGCCGCGAGGCTGATCGTCAAGACCGGGGCCGAGGCGTACCAGATACCCACCATCGAGGACAACCTCGAAGCCATCGAATGGTCGCGGCTGGCGGCCGCGCAGCCTAAAGCGCTGCCCGGGGCCGCCGAACACCGGCATCGTGAGGCGCTCTATGCCGAGACAAGCGCTCTGCTCGCCGCCATCCTCGACCTGGCGCCAACGGTTGGAGAGGCGATCCAGATCGGCTTCCGCGAGGGCTACCTCGACGTGCCATTCTGCCTGCATCCGGACAATCGCAACCGGGCACGATCGTGGCTGGACGGAGACGGCTCGATCTACTGGTCTGATCCAGGCAGGATCCCGTTGCCGGCCCATCTCCGCGACGCCGTCGGCAGGCCGCGCCAGATCAGCACCTCGCGCGACCTCGCCAAGATGCTGGCCTTCAACCAGGAACGATATGACGCCCCGGCGGCGGCGCGGCCGGATCACTCGTGGCCCGCCCACGCGGACGTGCCGGAGGTTTGATGAAGCCCAGGGCCCTGCTGACGACGATCCCTTCCGACTCACACAGCTGGAACCTGGTCTTCATGGAGATGTTCCTCGCGGAGCATGGCTTCGAAGTGGAGAACCTCGGCATCTGCGCGCCTTACGAGCTGACCTACGCGGCGGTGCGTGCAGAGCCGCGGGACCTGGTGGTGGTATCGACGGTCAACGGTCACGGCCATCTCGAAGGCCCAGCCCTGGCGCGGCACCTGACCGAGACGACGGACCCTGGCCGCCCGCGGTTGGTGATCGGCGGCAAGCTTGGGACCGAGGTGGCGGCGCTCGAACGGCAGGCGGCTGAGCTGCGCGCCGCCGGCTACGACGCAGTGTTCTACGGGCCCGCGGCCTTGGCGGACTTCGTGGAGTTCCTGGCTCGGGAGCCGGCGTGGAGCGGTGCTGCGCTCCTCGCCTGAACCCAGACGACGACCAGCGGAAGGAGAGCAGGTATGGAAGAAGGCATGGCAGGCGGCACCGATGGCTTCCTCGATCATCTCAGCAGCCCGGGTCTGGGCCCGATC
>DATKFK010000549.1:0-7699 GCA_035544375.1 Thermoanaerobaculia bacterium | reverse complement strand
TCAACGTCTGGACGGCATGTACGACTCTAGCGCAAGTTCTTGAATCGACTCAGGAGCCTCCAGGGCCGGAGGATCCCCAAATACTGATCCTCGACCGCGGGCTCTTTGATTCGCTTTGTTGGCTCGCGTTTATGGATCGTCTTTCACGCCTTAGGACCGATGACCGAGAGCGAATCGAAAACTTCCTCCTAATTGATGACTGGAGAAAGCGGATCACTGGGGTTGTGGTGATGACGACGACGCCTGGGGAAGCCCTAAAGCGAGAACAGGGCTTTCTTCCTGTAGAAACCACGGGCTCCATAATGAATCCGGAAGTGCTCGGCCAGGTTTTGATTACTACCAAAGACTGCATGGCCCGGTTGAAGGACAAGTTCAGACTCTTCGAAGTGAGTACCGGTGGCCCCAAGTCCAAGCCGCAGAAAACGGCGGAAGAGGTTGCGGCGATCGTGCTCGACCTGATAGAAGAGCAACTAACGGAACGAATTTTGCACATCAACGCCACAAAGGTCAAAGAGGCGTTTAGTGGGCGGACTACAATAGTCGCCAGTGAAGCGCGCGGGCTACTTGAAGCTTTCAAGC
The DNA here is from genome assembly GCA_035544375.1 of Thermoanaerobaculia bacterium. Lineage (GTDB taxonomy): Bacteria > Acidobacteriota > Thermoanaerobaculia > Multivoradales > UBA5704 > JASLEW01. Next base: position 7,120 of record DATKFK010000549.1, on the reverse strand, counting down.
GTGAGGGGGAATTCGAGACTCGTGACCTCGTGGAAAGGGACCTCTCCTCGGTGCAGGCCTTGCCAGTGGTTGTAGTGCGTAATAAGAGCGGTGAAGTTCTTCGATTGCGTCGGAGAGAAAAAGATCCCAAAAGTGGCCTGCACGAGAAGCTCGTAATATGGGCAGGGGGGCATGTGAGAGAGGAAGATTCACACAATGGTGACCCGATTCTGCTTGCTGCCCAGCGAGAGTTACAAGAAGAGCTAAGATTGAGTGTCGAGGGAGAGGAGTTGCATCTGCTGGGTGCAGTTTACGCGGATTCCGGTGGAAAGACCTCGAGACATGTCGCCTTGGTATACGAATGGCGAGCTGAGACGGACGATGTGGCAGTGACTCTGAGCACGGCAGAGTTCTTCGAGCGTCGCGGTACATCGCTGAGCGGCAAGTTTGTGAGTTTGGAGACTTTGGCAAAGGACATAGATGAAGGTGAGATGAAGGAACCGTGGTCAACGGAGATCGCAAGTCAGCTACTGCCCCAAGCTGATGCGGCAAGCCAACGCAGGCTTTTCTAAACAAGATGCAAGCGGGTGGCGCGCGCATACCCAGGGCTTCAGGGCAATAGTTTGCCGAGCCGCTCAAGGATGAGAGTCAAATGGTGCCGGTAGGCTCGCGACGTTGTCGCTATGCCGTTCGGGCTCCGGCCTCGATTAGTGTGCCAAGCCATAGCTGATGTCGGTTGGCAGTCCGGGGCCGCCGCTGGATTATCTTCTTCCCCAGCGTTTCGTCTTCGCTTATGCTTGACGGATCATGGCTGCCCGAATCTTGCGCTTGCTCCGTCTGGGCCACTCTGCTCGCTTCGTCGCCGGCGTCGCCTCCATGCTGCTTCTGGCCTGCGGCGGCACCGCCGGGGCTTCGCGTGACTCCAAGCTGGCGTTCCGGCTGAAGACGACCGACGGACGCACGCTGGGGCCTTCCGACTTCCCCGGGCAGGTCGTGGTGGTGGACTTCTGGGCCACCTGGTGCGCCCCCTGCCGCATCCAGGCCCAGATCCTCGAGCCGGTGGTGCGTGACCTGCAGGGCCACGGGGTGCAGTTCCTGGCCGCGGACATGGCGGAACCCGAGGATACGGTCCGCGGGTTCCTGAAGCAGAACCCCTTCCCCTATCCGGTGCTCCTCGACAGCGACGGCAAGATCTCCGACGACCTGGGCATCACGGCGCTGCCGACGCTGATGGTGGTCGACAAGAGAGGCGGCCTGCGCTACCTGCAGCCCGGCCTCGCCGACGGCGACACCATCAAGCGGATCATCCGCGAAGCCGGCGGCTAGGCCGCCGGCCTGCCACGGCCTCTTCCTTACCGCGACACCACTACTCCAAGACGACCAGCACGACCCGCCGGTTCTTGGCGCGGCCCTGGCGCGTCTTGTTGTCGGCCACGGGCGCGGTCTTGCCGTAGGAGATCGCGTTCATACGGTGCAGCGGAAAGCCCTGCTTCTGGTTGAGATAGAGACGCACCGCCTCCGCCCGCGACTCGCCAAGCTCCTCGTTGTACTTGGTGGAGCCGACGTTGTCGGTGTGGCCCTGGACCTCGACGTAGACACCCTTGTTCTCGGCCTTGAGCTTTTGCGCGAACTCATCCAAAGCCGCCTTGGCCGTGGGCGACAGCTCCTTCTTGTTGAAGCCGAACTTCACCTTGTCGTCGGTCAGCACCGTCTCGTAGAGGAACTTGCCCTGGGCCAGCTTGCCGGCCTCCTGGGCGCGTTGCAATGCGTCCTGGGCGGTCTGCGAGATCTCGCCCACCTTCTGATCGGTGGCGGCGATCTTCTGATCGTGGCTGTTGAGGCGCTGGTCGTGGTCGTTGAGCTTGGTCTGCGCCTGCTCGACCTGACCCTGCACCTGATCGACCCGGGTGTTGACGACCCCGGTCTCCTCCTTGACGTACTTCTTGGTGGCGCAACCGGTAGCGGCGGCGGCCAGCAGCGCCGCTCCGAGGACGACGGTCAACGCTCTGAGTTGCATAGGCGATACCTCCTTGAGCTCTTGAGAGGATCCCCGGCGCATGAAGGGGTCCCTCTCCGGTTCAACCGCCGGCGGGCGGCGGTCCCTTGTATCCGCGCCGGAAAACGACCGTGGCGCGGTCTCCCAGGCCCTTGGCCTTCAGCTCGACCCGGAGACGGCGGTAGCTCCGCTCCCCCTCGCGGGTCGAGAAACCCAACACGTATTGATGCCTGAGGTCCTCCCCGATGGCCTTGAGCGCCTTCGGGAGGTCCGCGGACCGGGAGATCGGATAGTAGCGGCCGCCGGTGGCGCCGGCCAACAGGTTGAGGACGTCGGCGTAACGGTACACCTTTTTGCCCTCGGCGGTCAGCTCATAAGGGCTGCCGCTGCCCAGGCCAAGCACATAGACCGGCACCTGCGCCGCGCGCACCACCTCGCGCGCCTGCTCGGGCGTGAGGGTGCTGGCATTGTCGACCCCGTCGGTCACCAGGATGGCGAACCGGCGGCTGTTGCGGCCTTCGCCGGAGATGTCCGGAATCCACGCGACCGCGTCGTGGAGCGCGGTGGTGCCCCAGCCCTGCCATCGCGACACCGCGTCGAGCACGGCGTCGCGATCGGCGGTGAACGGCACCTCCACCTCGCCGCGCCCGCTGGCGAAGGTGGCGAGCGCGAACTCGTCCCCAGGCAGCGCCTGGTTGACGAAGTAGCGCACGGCCTCCTGGCTCAACTCGATCTTGCCGCCGGTCCCCATGCTCCCCGAGAGGTCCTGCAGGAAGACCACGCTGGTCGGCGCCTCGGTATTCTTGTCGAAGCTCTCGATGGCCACCGGGCGGCCGTCCACCAGCAGCCTGAAGTCCTTGACTTCGAGGTTCTTGGCATAGCCGGAACGGGTGCGGACCAGGACCGGCACGAGCACGTTGTTGACCGCCAGCGTGTCCTTGAACTGTGCAGTTCCGCTCTCCAAGCCGGCCGGGCCGGCGGCGGGCGCCGCCGGCGTGCCGGTGGGCGTTGGGGCGGCAAGGGCCGCGGCGCCCGCGGCGACGGGCTCGGCGGCCAGCAAAAGCAACGAGAATGCCAGGCCCAAGAGATTCATGGCCATGAGCAAATGTGCAAGAGACAAGCCAATTCGCTACCAGGTTGGGGCATGATGACGCCTGCCGAGGAGGGCATCATGAGCGAAGAGATCAACATCCGCAACATCTCGGTCCTGTGCGGTCACTGCAACACCTACCAGACGCTGGCGAGCTTCCGCCGCCGCGAGGGCTGGAACGTCTACGTCTACGAGTGCGAGAACGATATCTGCGATCCGGCCATGACCCGCACCCTCATCGAAGTGCCGCGCGAGATGGACTCCTTCGCCCGCCGCGACCCTCAATGGCGAGGCGGCGGCAAGCACGGCGAGCAGGGGGACGGCAGCCCGACCGACTGAGCGACTCAGTGGATGCAGCAAGATGCGGCGGTTCTCGTGTCCGCGGCGGCGAGACAGGCCTGCGCCCAAAAGGGAACGAGAGGGAACGGGAAGGCGTTGGCGCGCCATTATGGCGCAGGCCCGTGCAGGAAAGCTGGACGACGGTTGGACGATGGCTGGACGTCCGGCGGAGGTGCCGGCCGGGCGTGTGTTACGCTGCTGGGCCGCGCCGGGTCCGGCCCGGCGACCTGCAGCCTCCACGCCGGCGGGCAACGCATCCCCCCCCCCCGCCACCTGCCATGCGGCCAGCCGAGCTACATCTGGGTGACCTGACCATCGAGGGCTGGTCGCTGGCCGGCGACGAAACCTGGTTCCGCATCCATCCGCCGGGGCTCGCCTTCGACACCGGGCGCGGCGCCGCCCAGCTGGCGGGAGCGCGCGACGTCTTTCTCTCGCACGGGCACCTCGACCACGCGCTCGGCGTCCCCTACGTGCTTTCGCAAAGATCCCTGCAGCAGCACTCCGCCACCCGCATCGTCTGCCCGGAGGCGATCGCCGAGCCCCTGGCGGCGATGGTCCTGGCCGCGGAGCGCCTGGAAGGGGCCCGCTATCGCTTCGAGATCGTGCCGCTCGCCGCCGGCAAGCGGATCGACGTCGGCCGCGACCTCCTGGTGGAGGCTTTCGCCACCGATCACGTCGTGCCGAGCCTCGGCTATCACCTGGTGCGCCGCAAGCGGCGCCTGGCCGCCGGTCTCGCCGGACTGTCGGGACGCGAGCTGGTGGCATTGCGCGAGCGTGGCGTCGAGACCTCGGACGTGGTGGAGGAGCGCTGGCTGTCGTACTGCGGCGACACCGGACCGCGGGTCTTCGAGCTGGCGCCGGAGCTGTTCTCGAGCCGCATCCTGATGCTGGAGTGCACCTTCTTGGGCGACGCCCAACGCGGCAGCGGCGAGCGCTACAAGCACCTGCACCTGGACGACATCGAGCGCTGCGCCAACCGCTTCGAGAACGCCGCGATCGTGCTCCACCACCTGTCGCGCCGCCACCAGCCCGCTGAGCTGCTGGCCGAGATCGGGCGCCGCCTGCCGGCGCTGGCCCCGCGCATCCACCTGATGATCCAGGGGGAGCCGTGACGCCGCGGCCGGCGGGCAAGAGCGGTGGGGGGCGCCCTCCGGGCAAGAGCGGTGGGGGGCGCCCTCCGGGTAAGAGCGGTGGCGGGCGCCCTCCGGGCAAGAGCGGTGGGCGACGTCCTTCGGGAGGTCCTGGGCGCGGCGGGGCAGGCCCGCGGCGGGACCGTGGCGCCGGCGGCGGGCCCCGGCAGCGTCCTGGATCCCCGCGCTCCCCCCGCCCGGCAGGGCAGGCGCCGGCGCCTGCCCCGGGCCTGCGGCTGGCCGCCGTCGACGAGGCCGAGCTGGTGGTCGAGAAGCTGGTGGTCGGCGGCGACGGGCTGGCGCGGCTCGCCGGGGTACCGATCTTCATTCCGCGCGCCGCCCCGGGAGACCGCCTGCGGGTGCGTCTCACCGAGCGGCGGGCGGATTACGCGCGTGCCGCCATCGTCGAGGTGCTCGAGCCGGGGCCTGGGCGCCGCCCCGACCCCTACCCGGAGCTCAGCCGCACCGGGATCTGCGACCTCCAGCACCTCGACGATGCGCTGCAGCCGCAGCTCAAGGCCGCGGCGGTGCGCGAAGCCCTGCAGCGGCTGGGCCGGCTCGAGCTGCCGCGGCAGATCGAGGTGGTGGCCGGCCAACCGTGGGGATACCGGCTGCGGACCCAGCTGCACGCCGAGCTCGACGCCGGGTCCGGGGCGATGCGGGTCGGCTACCACGCGCGCGGCACCAACGAGGTGGTGCCGGTCGGCCGCTGCCCCCTGCTGGTGCCGGAGCTCGAGAGCCTGCTGCCGGAGCTGCCCGGGCTGCTTGCCGGCTCGCCGCACCGCCGCATCGACCTGGCCGCCGGGGACGGCGGCGCGGTGACGTCGGCGCCGCTGGTGCCGGGGCTGCCCCACGGCGAGGTGTCGATGGCGATCGGCGGCTTCTCCTACTCCTACGACGCGCGCTGTTTCTTCCAGTCCCACAGGCAGCTGCTGGCACACCTGGTCGAGCTGGCGGTCGGGCCATGGGAAGGGGAGGAGGCCTACGATCTCTATGGCGGGGTCGGGCTGTTCAGCCTGCCGCTCGCGCGCCGCTACGCCCGAGTGGTCGCCGTGGAAGCCGACCGCGTGGCGGCCCGCCATGCCCGCAACAACTCCCGGCGCAACCGGTTGCCGCAGGTGTCGGAGGTGGGCCAGGTGGTCGAGAGCTGGATCGCCGCGCTGCCCGAGCGTCCCGACCGCGTCCTGGTCGATCCGCCGCGCGCCGGTCTGACCGGCAAGGTCCGGCAGGCACTGTCCGCGCGCCGCGCCCGCCGCCTCACCTACGTCTCCTGCGACGCCGCGACCCTGGCGCGCGACCTGCAACTGCTCGCTCCGACCTATCGGATCGACAGCGTCCACCTCATCGACCTCTTCCCCCAGACCGGCCACATGGAAGCGGTCGTGCAGCTCGTCGCGAAGGGCGACGACGGCTGAGCGGCGCACCCGCTCGCAAACCTTCCTAGGGTTGCGTTCGGGTGGGGTGGTGTGTCTATGTCGTTTAGGATGGGTGTTCTCGGAACCGCCATGGAAACCACCAGCCGGGGAGGCGAGGCGCGCGCCGTCGCGGGCACGCAGGAGGTCCAGGAGTCCCGGCTGCTGGCCGCCATGGCGGCTGGGGACCGGGCGGCCGCCGAGCGCCTGGTGGAGCGCACCTACCGCGGGGTGCACGCCTTTCTGCGGCGCCTTTGCGGCGACTCCGAGCTGGCCGCCGACCTGACCCAGGAGACCTACCGCAAGGCCTGGACCGCCCTCGCCGGGTTCCACGGCCAGGCCCAGTTCTCGACCTGGCTGTGCCGCATCGCCTACAACGTCTTCCTCAACCATCTGCGGCGGCCGCGCCGGCTGGTGCCGCTCGAGGAGCGCCTCGAGGACGAGGTGCACGACCCGTCACCCGCGGCCGACGAGCTGCTGGGCCAGGCGCTGGAAGGGGACCGCCTGCGGCGCGCCGTCCTGCTCCTCCCCGAGGGGCAGCGGTTCACGGTCACCGCGCTCTACTGGGGCGAGCGCTCGGTGCGTGAGATCGCCCTCGACCAGGGGGTCAGCGGCGTGGCCATCCGCAAGCGCCTCAAGCGGGCCTTGCAAGCGCTGGCTCGCCTGCTGGCCGACGAGGAGGGGCGGTGATGGGCGGCTGGCGTCTCTGGGACCGGTGGATGGTGGCGCGGCGCCTCGCCCGTCACGCCCGGCGCGAGGGCGGAGCGCCGCCACCGGACCTGCTGCGGCGGCTCCAGGACGACATCCCGGCGCTGCCTGCCAGAAGCTACGAGCCGGCCGGCGCCAGGGACGGGCGCCGCGGCGCCTCCCGCCGCTGGCTGCTGGCCGCATCTCTCGCCGCGGCGTTGACCGGCGCCGTGGTGGGCCTGCGGGTCTGGCAGGCCCGGCCGCGCCTGGCGGCGGAGGCCGCGGCCTCCGCGCCAGGTGCCGCCGTCACCCCGGGCGCCGCCGCGAAGCGCGATGGGCTCGACGCGGCGCGCCAAGAATCCACGCCGGTGCCGGCGCCGGCCTCCGCCGCCAGGTCCACTGCCGGGTCGCCGGCCGCAGCCGTTCCAGGCGCCGGCCCCGACACGGCCCCCGGCGCCGGCGCCGCCAAGAAGCGGGAAGCCCTCGA
>DATKFK010000548.1:0-11643 GCA_035544375.1 Thermoanaerobaculia bacterium | reverse complement strand
CAGATCGACCCTGCCGGCCGCCCAGGCAGCGGCAATCCCGCCCACGCCGGCGCCGGCATGCAACGAGCCCGCGACGCCCCAGGAGCGCCAGAGCTCGGCCAGGGCGACTTCGACGGCAAAGAGCGCCGCCTGGGATTCGAGGCCAGGCGCCAGCGCTGCGGCTCCGCCGTAGAGGCAGGCCAGCAGCGGCCGGTCGAGAGCCCCGGCCAGCAGCTCGGCGCAGCGCTCCATGACCGAGCGAAAGACCGGCTCGGTGGCGAACAGCGATCGAGCCATGCCCGCATACGCCGCATCCTCCCCGGGGTAGACGCAGGCCACGCCTCTCCCGTCCGCCGCCGCCGGGCCGCTCCAGACCCCTGGCGCCTCTCCGGCGGCGGCGAATCGCGCGAGCTGCCCGGCGATGGCGGCCGGGGAGCGCCCGACCACCGCCAGGCGATGCGCCAGCTCGGCCCGGCAGCTGTTGGCGGTGAAGCAGACGTCCGCCAGCCGCAACGGCCGCTGGCCGCCGCCGCCCGCCTCGAGCGCCGCCGCAACTCTCGCGGCCAGCTCGGCCAGCGCCGCCTCGTCCCGGGCGCTCAACCGCAGCAGATGCCAGCCGGGCTCCGCCTCCGGCTCCTCGGGCTCCTCCGGCTCCTCGGCCGCCGGCTCCTCGAGCACGACGTGGGCGTTGGTGCCGCCGAGCCCAAAGGAGCTGACGCCGGCGATCCGGCGTGGAGAGCCTGCCGGGAAGGCCCCGGCGGCGGTGGGCACGACGAGCGGCAGCTCGTGCCAGGGGATGTGCGGGTTGGGCTGGCGCAACAGCGGCTGCCCCGGGATCTCGCGCTTGGCCAGCACCAGCGCCGCCTTGATCAGGCCCGCCACCCCCGCCGCCGCCTCGAGGTGGCCGATGCAAGCCTTGACCGAGCCGACTGCCAGCGGCCGATCGGCCGGCCGCCCTGCCGCCAGCACGGCGGCCAGTGCCTGGACCTCGATCGGGTCGCCAAGAGCGGTGCCCGTGCCGTGGGCCTCCACGTACCCCACTGCCGCGGGTGCGACGCCGGCGGCCCGCAGGGCGCTGCGCAGGAGCCGCTGCTGGGCAGGTCCGCTGGGCACCGTCAGCCCGGCGCTGTGCCCATCGTGGTTGACTGCCGATCCCAGCACCACCGCGACGATCGGCTCGCGGCGCCGGCGCGCCTCGGGCAGGCGGCGCAGCACCAGCACGCCACCGCCCTCGCCGCGGCCGTAGCCGTCGGCGGCGGCGTCGAAGACCTTGCAGCGCCCGTCGGGAGAGAGGGCGTGCAGCCGGCAATGGGCGAGGGTGGTGTCGGGGGACAGGATCAGGTTGACGCCACCGGCAAGAGCCAGCTCGCACTCCCCGGCGCGCAGGGCCTGGCAGGCGAGGTGGATGGCGACCAGCGACGACGAGCACGCCGTGTCCACCGCCACGCTGGGGCCGTGCAGGCCGAGCAGGTACGACAAGCGCCCCGCAGCGAAGCTGAAGTCGTTGCCGGTCAGGCCGTAGCCGTCTTCCTGCCGCGCGCCGCCGGCCGCGGCGGCGGCCTGCAGCCGCGCGTAGTCCCGGGTGCTCAGCCCGAGGTAGACGCCGGTCTCCGTCCCGGCCAGCTCGTCGGGCGCCTGGCCGGCGCGTTCCAGGGCCTCCCAGGCGACCTCGAGCAACAGGCGATGCTGCGGATCGAGCAGCGCCGCTTCGCGCGGCGAGATGCCGAAGAAATCGCCGTCGAAGCGGTCGCACTCGGCAAGGAAGGCGCCGTGACGGGTATACAGCCTGCCCGGCGCGTCGCGGTCGGGATCGTAGAGGGCCGCGGCGTCGAAGCGGTTGCGCGGCACCGTCGTGACGCAGTCCCGACCCTCCCGTATCACCTCCCAGAAAGCCTCCGGGTCGCTCGCCCCACCCGGGAAACGGCAGCCGATGCCGATCACCGCGATCGGCTCGCCGCCCGCGCCTTCCGGATCGGCGATGCGCAGGCGCCGCCGCGGCTCGAGCGGCGCGCTTTGGCCGGTGCCGTGCCCGGCCTCCACCGCCCGCGGCGACCCGCCGCCGGCGGCGGCGAGCGGCACGCCGGCAGCCGCGGCAGCCTGCGGCGAGCTCTCCGTCAGGTCGGCCACGTGACGGGCGAGGCGCTCGACGTCCGGGAAGTCGAGCACCACGGTCGAGCTCAGGCGCACGGCCGGGCCAAGGGCCGCCGCGAGAGCGGCGCGCAGATCGAGCGCCAGCAACGAATCGAGCCCCAGATCGAAGAAGCGGTCGCGCCGGCCGACCTGGTCCGGCCGCAGGCCCAGGACTCGGCAGACCTGGCCACGGACGAACGTGGCCGCGGCGGCCAGGCGCGCACCGGCGTCCGCCTGCCGCAATCCTTCGCGCAGCGGGCCAGCGCCCTCGTCGGCGGCAACCCTCTCGTCCGGCACCGCCACCGGCGCCGGCTCTGCGCCGAGCACCGCCGCCGGCGCGGTCGCCGGCGCGGTCTCCAGCCAGTGGCGCTGGCGCTGGAATGGATAGGTCGGCAGCGCCACCCGGCGGCCTTTGCCTTCGACCCTGGACCAGTCGACCGTGGCGCCGCCGACGTACAGCCGGCCAAGGCTTTCGAGCATCACCTGCAGGTCCTGGCGCCGGGGTTCCAGGGACGGCAGGAAAGCCGGCGCCGGCGGGCCGCCTGCCGGCACGCGGCCGGCGGCCACGCACACCCGCCTTGCCATCGGCAGCAGGGCCGGCGAGGGCCCCACCTCCAGCATCGCGTCACAACCCAGCTCCAGGGCAGCCGCGACCCCGGCGCCGAAGAGCACCGGCTGCCGGGCGTGGCGGCGCCAGTACGGCGCCCCGGGCGCCGGCGGGAAACCGCCTTCCGGCCACGGCCGCCCGGTCAGGTTGCAGATCCACGGCAGGCGCGGCGCCCTGGCAGCGACGCCGGCGCAGGCGGCCTCGAGCTCGTCGAGCGCCGGGTCCATCAGGGGCGAGTGGAAGGCGTGCGAGACGGCAAGCCGCCGGCAGCGCACGCCGTGAGCCGCGATGCGCGCGCAGGCTTGCTCCACCGCCGCGGCGGGACCGGCGATCACCGTGTCGGCCGGCCCGTTGAGGGCGGCGATCGTGACCTCTCCGGCATCGCCGAGGACCGTCTCGAGCGTCCAGGCCGCCGACGCCTGGACCGCCGCCATGGCGCCTGCCCCCGGCAGCGCCTGCATCAGCCGGCCGCGCTCGACGACCAGGCGCAGCCCCTCCTCGAGGTCGAAGATCCCGGCCACGCAGGCCGCCGCGTACTCGCCGATGCTGTGGCCCAGCACCAATGCCGGCTCGATGCCCCAGGATCGCCACAGCTCCGCCAGGGCGACCTCGAGGGCGAAGAGGGCGGGCTGCGCCCACCGCGTCTCGGCGAGCGCCGCGGCCGCGCCGTCGCCATGGATCGCCGCCAGCAGCCGCGCCGGCAGCTGATCGCCCACGATCTCGTCGCAGGTTTCGAGGGTGCGCCGAAAGACCGGCTCGTGCTCGAACAGCTGTCTCCCCATGCCAGGATGCTGCGCACCCTGACCGGTGAACAGGAAAGCCACCCGCGGGGCCTGCCGCCGGCCGGCGCGGGCGTGCCGGGCGGGCACCGGCGGCTGGCCGGCGCCGCGGCTGCGCAGATCCGCGAGGGCGAGCCGCAGCTCGGCGCTCGACGCACCGACCACGGCAGCGCGTTCAGCCAGCTCCGACCGGCCGTTGGCCGCGGTGAAGCAGACGTCGGCGAGCTCCGGCGGCACCGCTCCCCGCTCGCCGCTCTCGCCGAGCCAGAGCTCGAAACGCCCGGCGAGCTGGTCGAGCGCCCGCGGGGTGTGTGCCGACAGGCGCAGCAACCCCCAGGGCCGCCGCCGCTCGCGCCGCGAGGAAGCCTGGGGCGCCTCCTCCAGCACGACGCAGGCGTTGGTGCCGCCGAAACCGAGCGAGTTGACCACCGCCCGCCGTGGCGCCCCCGACGCCGGCCAGCCGGCGAGCGCGGTGTTGACGAAAAACGGGCTGCCGGCGAGCGCGAGCGCCGGGTTCGGCCGCGAGAAGTGAAGGGTCGGCGGCAGCATGCCATGGCGCAGGGCGAGCACCGTCTTGATCAGCGCCGCCACCCCCGCCGCCGCCTCCAGGTGGCCGACGTTGGTCTTCACCGAGCCGACGGCGCAGCGCCCCGCCGTCACGGCCTGGTCGCGAAACGCGGCGGCCAAGGCCGCGAGCTCCAACGGATCTCCTGTGGGGGTGCCGGAGCCGTGGGCCTCGACGTAGCCGACCGTGCCCGCGCCGACGCCGGCCTGCGCCAGGGCGCGACGGATGGCGGCGGCCTGTCCGGCGAGGCTGGGCGCCGCGAAGCTTTCCTTGGCGGCGCCGTCGTTGTTGATCGCCGAGCCCAGGATCACCGCCTCGACGTGGTCGCCGTCGGCGACCGCCTGCGCCAGGCGCTTCAACGCCACCACGCCGACGCCGCTGCCGAGGACGGTGCCCTGCGCCGCGGCGTCGAAGGCGCGGCAGTGGCCGTCGGGTGAAAGGATGCCGCCGTCGCGCCACAGGTAACCCGCCAGGTGCGGCACCCGCACCGTCGCCCCGCCCGCCAGGGCGACGTCGCAGTCGCCGGCGAGCAGGCACTGGCATGCCAGGTGCACCGCCACCAGGGCCGACGAGGAGGCAGTCTGCACGGTGAGACCCGGCCCGCGGAGGTTCAGCTTGAAGCAGGCGCGGGTGGCGAGGAAATCCTTGTCGTTCGACAGGTACTCGAGCCCGCCGACAGCGCCGCCGAGGTGGCGCGCGGCGCCGAGCTGCGAGAAGAAGTAGCTGCCCACCAGCGAGCCCGCGCCGGCGACGACTCCGACGCTCCCGGGGCAGCGGTCGGGCGGGTAGCCGGAGTCCTCCAGCGCCTCCCAGCAGCATTCGAGGAAGAGCCGCTGCTGCGGATCGAGCAGCGCCGCCTCGCGCGGCGAGCAAGCGAACAGCTCGGCGTCGAATTGGTCGATGCCGTCGAGCACCGGCGAGGCCATCACGTACGCCGGGTCGCGCAACAGCGCGCGGTCCACCCCCGCGGCAGTCAGCTCCTCGGCGCTGAAGCGGCGAATCGACTCCACGCCGCCGGCGAGGTTGCGCCAGAAGCGGTCCACGGAGTCGGCGCCCGGAAACCGGCATGCCATGCCGATCACCGCGATCGACCGGGAGTGATCGTGGACCTCGCCGGGCATCATCGTCCGAGCCCATGGAACGGTCCGCGGGTCCCCCGGTCGCCTGGCGCCCCGGCGGGCGCCGGGAGCGGCCGGCTCCGTCCCGCCGAACGGCTATACTGGGCGGGCCGGGCAACCGGCTCGTCACGCCGCCGCGGAGCCAGCACCTGCAACGACCAGCGCTCGTTCATGCCGTCGTCGGCGCGTCCGGCGCCGTCGGCGGAGCCGTCGCCGCGGCGCTGCTCCAAAGCGGCGCGCGGGTGCGGGTGATCGGACGCAGCGCCGAACGCCTGCGGCCGCTGGTGGCGGCGGGGGGCGAGCCCCGCATCGCCGCCATCGAGGACGAGCGGGCGATGAGCGAAGCGCTGCGCGGCGCCGCAGCGGCCTTCCTCATGACGCCGCCGCTGCAATTGACGCCCGGCGGCCTCACGCTGGCCGGCCTGCGCGTCCTGGGCGAGCGGCTCGCGGTCGCCGTCGCCCGTGCCGGCGTCCGCCGGGTCGTGCAGCTGAGTGGATTGGGCGCCCATCTCGCCAGCCCGCCGCTGCAGATCGCGCTGCTGCGCGACCAGGAGCAGGAGCTGGCGAGGCAGGGCGGCGCCGCGGAGCTGGCGCACCTGCGGCCCGGCTTCTTCATGGAGAACCTGCTCGAGCTCGCGGCTCCGGCGCGCAGCCTCGGCGTGCTCCCCTACACGCTCGCGCCGGAGCTGCCGGTGCCGATGGTCGCGACCCGCGACGTCGCCGCCGTCGCCGCCGGCCTGTTGCTCGCCGCGGCCCCGTGGAGCGCCACCGCCATCGACCTCGTGGGGCCGCGCGACCGCACCATGAACGAGGTGGCGCGGATCCTCGGCGGGGCCGTCGGCAGGCCCACGCTGGCGTACCTGAGGCTCGGGGACGACCAGGTCGAGCGCTCGCTGCTCCAGGCGGGGGTCGCGCAGGAGCTCGTCGCCAGCGCCCTCGAGCTGAACCGCTTCATCAACGGCGGGCACTTCCGGGCAGCCAGCGATTCGCCCCCGCGCCACCTCACCCCCACCGCGCTCGAGGATTTCGCGCCGGCGCTCGCCGACGCCTTCCGCCGCGCCGCCCCCCGGGCTCCTTGAGCTCGCCGGCCGCACCGGCTCAGCCCTCCCGCACCTGGCGCAGGAGGGCGTGCTCGGCGGGGCGCAGCAGCGCTGCCAGCAGCGCCGCGTCGGCGGCGGCGGCCGCCAGCAGGCCCGGCAGCGCCGGCAGCCGGGCCAGCAGCCAAAGCTCTGCCGCCGCCAGCGCCGAGGCGGCCAGGAACAGCACCATGCGCGGGACCGTCGTGGGCGCGGTCTCCTGGACGAAGCCGCGCAGCCCGGGCTCGATCTCGAGCTCCAGGTCGACGTCCCAGGCGCTGCCGAGGCTGAAGACGGCGGCGACGCCGAGGAGGACCAGCAGGATCGCAGCGACCGTCCAGGCGGCGGCGGTCCAGGAGAGACCGCCGGCCGCCGCCAGCACGGCGCCGCCCACGGCGCCGGCGCCGGCCAGCGGTGCCAGGAGCGCCAGGAGCTTCGCCCGCAGCAGGGCGCCCGGGCTCAGCGGCGCGGTGAGGAACAGGAGCAGCCGGCTGCCCTCGGCGCCCAGCGGGCTGGTCGAGCTGTCGAAGATGAAGAGCACCGCCAGTGCGGCGACCGTGCCGGCGATGGCGAGCGGCAGCGGCAGGCCTCGGGCGGTGAGGGTCGGGCGCAGCAGCGGGAAGCCGGCAAACAGGGCGGCGGCGAAGACGCCGGCGCGCAGCCATTCCACCCAGTGTCGGCCCCGCGTCAGCATCTCGCGCGTCAGCAGCGCGCCCGCCGGGCCCCGCCAGCCGGCGAACCCGCGCGTCAGCCGCCGCAGCGCCCGGCGCGGGCGGGCGCGCCTGGCCCCCGCGTCCTGGACGAAGGCCGCCTCGTAGATGGCGCCTGCCGGGCCGGCCAGCGGACCCGCTGCCGCCAGCAGCGCCAGCGCCGCCAGCAGCGCGGCGCCGCCCGGAGAGAGCGCTGCCGCCGCGGCGCGGACCCACCGGCCGCCACCGCTCGCGGACAGCGTGATGGCGGCGCCGGCGGCGATCACCAGGCCCGCGGCGGCGGTGGTCACGACCCGGCGGCGCCAGGCTGGCCGAGCCGCGGCGATCACCGCCGTCTGGATCACCAGCGCGCCCCAGAGCGAGACGCCCATGCCGGCCACCAGCAGCACGATCCAGCTCGCACCTCGGGCACCCAGCCCCCTCGCCAGCGCCGCGAGCACGCAGGCCAGGGCAAGCCCGACGCCGGCCGCCGCCTGCAGGGTCACCAGCCCCAGCAGCGCCCGCAGGCGCGCAGCCCGCTCCACCGGCAGCGTGAACAACAGGCGTGCGCGGTCGCCGAAGCCGAGCTCGCGCACGCTCACCAATCCCATGCCCGCGGCCGCGCCCCAGGCCGCCAGGCAGAGCCTCCATAGTCGGCGATCGAGCTCGCCGGGCCCCAGCGCCAGCCACCGCGACAGTCCCGCCTGCAACTGCGTCGCCCCCCAGATGCCGAGCGCCAGGTTGACGGCGATCGCGACCAGCAGCATCACCCGCCGCTGCGGATCGCGCAGCAGCGAGTTGCGCAGCTCCCGTGCCCTCGCCTGCAGGATCGCGCCGACCATCAGGCGTCCGCCTCCTCGTCGTCCGCGGTGAGCTGCAGGAAGATCGCCTCGAGGTCGCCGGCCGCCGCGTGGCGGTCGCGCAGCTCCTGCACGTTCTTGCCCTCGGCCACCAGCAGCCCGTGGTGGAGCACGCCCAGGCGGGTGCACAGCGCCTCGGCCGTGGCCAGGTCGTGCGTCGACATCAGAAGGCTCGCGCCCGCGGCGGCGAGCTTCAGGAGGAAGTCCTTGAGCCGTCGTGAGCTGCGCGGATCGAGGCCGTTGAAGGGCTCGTCGAGGATCAGCACCGGCGGCTGGTGCAGCAGCGCGGCGGCCAGCGCGAGCTTGCGCTTCATGCCGAACGAGTAAGCGCCGCACAGCACCTCGCCGGCCTGCTCGAGCTGCAGGAGCGCCAGCAGCTCCTCGATCCTCGCCGCGGCGGCGGCGCGCGGCAGGCCGCGCAACTGCGCCACGAACTCGAGGAACTCCCGCCCGGTCAGCTGCTCGTAGAGATGGGAGCGGTCGGGGACGTAGCCGAAGCTGGCCTTGGCGCGGAGCGGATCGGCCCAGACGTCATGGCCCGCCACCAGCACCTGGCCCGCCCCCGGCTCGAGGAGCCCGACCATCATCTTGATGGTGGTGGTCTTGCCGGCGCCGTTGGGACCGAGAAAGCCGTAGATCTCGCCGTGGGCCACCCGCAGGTCGAGGTGGTCGACGGCAACCACGGAGCCGTACCTCCGGGTCAGCCCCCGGGCCTCGATCGCCGGGCTCGCCGACCCGGCCGGCGGTTCGGCGGCTGCCGGCCGCACCCAGGGCCGCACCACCGCGTCCGGCAGTGCTGCCGCCGCCGCGCCGGGAGCGGCGACGGCGGGACCGCCGCCGGCGGCTGGCTCGCTCGACGGGACCGGCAGGTCCAGCGCGGCCAGGAGCTCCTCGGGTCGATCGACGTTGAGCAGGATCTGCTGCACCGGACCCGCGCGCCGCATGCGGCCCGCGAGCTCGCGCGGCCGATCGAGCTCAAGGAGGATCTGCCCTTCCTCCGAGAAGCAGGCCGTCACCCGCTGCCGCCGCGGGTCATAGTCCAGGCGCGGCCGTTGGTGGGACAGGCGCTCGCGCGCCGGCTGCGCCGCGACGATGAACTGACGCGGCACGTCCAGCCGATCGGCGCCGTAGCGCAGCTCGAGCAGCGAACCGCGCAGCCGGTGCTGGGTCCAGAACGGCCGGGTCAGGACGCCGAGGATGGGGTACAGGAGGGCCGCGCACCAGGCCGCGACCAGCACCGGGCGCAGGCGCGGGCTGTCGACCACGAGCAGGATGACGAAAAGGCCGAAGCCGCCCTCGAGCAGGACCATGAGCAGCCACGGCAGGATCGCCCGCAGGTAGGACCCGGGCCTCCCGGTGTAGGAGAACTGAGTGGTCGATTGGGCGTTCATCGGCGGCCGCGCTCCGATCGCCATCACCGTCCGGTGATGATCCGGTTGGCTTGCTGCCCGCTCACGCCCAGCTCCATCTGGTGCGGATCGCCGGCGCGCAGGATCTCGAGCTCCGAGGCACTGCAACCGGTCCCCGCCGCGCCGGACACGGTGGATCGTCGGAGCAGCAGCGCCAGGCCCCCGGGCGACAGCCCGAACGCCCCGTCCACCAGCCGGCGCACCGGCCCCGGCGCCTCCGTGGCGGCGTTCGCCGCCGCCGCGCCCGCCTCGCGGACGCGGCGGAGGTGCCCGCGCAAGGCGGGTGCCAGCGGCAGCGCTTCGGGGCAGGCCCACGCCAGGAACCTGTCGAGCCGCGCGAGGTCGTCGGTCAGGGGGCTTGCCACCAACGCCCGCAGCTGCAGCGGCGTGATGCGGTACTGGCCAAGGGCATGGGCCTCGGCGAGCTCTCGGCGCCGCTCGATGGCGGCATCGTCGTGATAGGGCGCCAGGGCCATCTCGATCATCTCCTCGCTGTAAGCCTTGCGCGCCATCAGGTGGGTGACCAGCTGCAGGTACTCACGCACGCCGCGGCAGTAACCCCGGCCCTCGAAGTCCGCAAGCAGGCCGCGCAGGTGTGCCATCAGCATCGGGTTGCGGCAGTCCGACTCCGTGAAGTTGAACGCGTCCTCGCGCAGCTTGAACCCCAGGAACCCTTCCATGAACTCCTGGTGAGTCCAATACTCGTAGCTTGCCTCCTCGAACACCCCGAAGTACTCGGGGGGATGGATGCCCTGCCGCCCGACGTGCGGAAAGGCATAGGGGTCGGCGGCAGCGGCGCCGGCGCCAAGGAGGCTGTCGTAGTAGGAGGCGCTGATCTCGGCCAGCTTGCCGAAGACCGCCGGCCAGCTTGCATCCCGCCTTGTCATCGGCGGCAGCGCGAAGCCTGCGGCCGTCCGCTGGACCCAGCGCCAGTAGGACGCCACCTCGGAGCGCGAGTCGCCGGTCACCACGTAGTCGAGGGCCCCCGCGGCGTTGACCACGTAGCGGGCGATCGCATTCATCAGGGTGAAGTTGCAGCCGTTGCAGAAGGTCTCGCGGCCGTTGCCCTGCGCGAGGTGGCCGGAGATCAGGACCTCTTCGCGGAAACGGGCAACGAGATCGTCGCCGATCGTGCCGGAGCCGAGAGCGATCTCCTCGCCGCCGAGAGTGGTGGTGAACACCCGCATCTCCGGAGCTCCCGGGATCTCCAGGGCCTGAAGCACCGCGACGACGTTGTCGAAGACTCCGAGGGGCATGCCCGGATGCACCATGAACAGGACGTGCAGCCCGAAGCACCTCCCGGTGCGGCTGACGAGAAGGAGCTGCATGAGGCGCAGGTAGGCGAGAGTCCAGGCGGAGTCCTTGCCGCCGCCGAAGGGCAGCAGGATCTGCAGGTCCTCCGGCTGCCGTGGCGCGCTGCGCACCGCCAAGCGCGCCAGGGACCGCTCGGCCTGCTCCCTCACCTGGCCGCTCGCCGTTCCCAGCGCCGCGACCAGCCGCTGCAGCAGAGCCGTGTTGGCGGCTGCACCCTGTCGCGTTGCTGCCATGCGTTGGCCTTTCCCGCGACGCCCGCTCAGAAGGTGAACTCGCTGGCAACGCTGCGGTCGAACATGCAGACTTCCGAGATCCGGCGGCAGCCGCAGATGAACTTGACCAACCTCTGAATGCCGATGCCGGCTCCGGCCGAGCGCGGCAGCAGGCCCTTCGCCGCCACGGCCAGGTAGCTCTTGAAGGTCCCCTGGTCGACGGCGAGATCTTCCATGCGGCGCACGATGTCGTCGTACCGATGCTCGCGCTCGGCGCCCGACAGCCCTTCGCCGAAGCCGTCGGGATAGACGAGATCGAAGTTGCGGTAGGTTCCCGGCCGGCCCGGCTCCTCACGGTCGTAGAACTCGCGCTTGAAGTTGACGATGAAGCATGGCTGCGTCGCCTGGTCCGACACCCGACGATAGTAGTCCGCACCGTAGCGGCGCTCGAGCTCCTCCGACCGGTATCTTGGAAACGGACGCTGCAAGTCCGGCAGGTCGCGGCCGAGTGCCATCAGATCGGCGGCGCAGCGCTGCCGCAGGTTGGTGAAGACCTGCACGAAGAGCGACTCGAGCAGGTCCATCACCTGCTCCATGCCGGCGTCCTTGATCTCGATGTCGAATTGCGAGAACTCGAGCAGATGATTGGCGGAGCTCTTGATCTCCGCCTTCTCGAGGCGGATGTTGGGAGAGACGATGAAGATCCGCTCGAAATCGCGCGGGATCAACGCCAGCTGTTTGTGGAAGATCATGCTGGCCGTGAGCTTGAGCGGGATGTCCAGGTAGCGGATCTCGGCGGGATAGACATCGTGGCTCAGGGTGTCGGTGAACGGCGACATCATGATCGGCATGAGCTGGACGAAGCCGTTGGCGACGGCGAAGTCTTGGAGCTCCTGCAGCAGGGC
>DATKFK010000547.1:0-4833 GCA_035544375.1 Thermoanaerobaculia bacterium | reverse complement strand
GGGTCCTTGGCCAGGCGCAGGTCGGCGGCCTGGCTGACCAGGCCCGAACGGAGGTCGTAGACGAAGACCGCCTCCTTGACGCGGAAGGAGACGCGGCCGTCGCCGGCCATGAACCGCGGATCGGTCTTCACCTCGGCGGTGCGGGTCAGCTGGCGGATGGCACCGGTGCCGAGATCCTTCCAGAAGATGTCGCCGTCGCGCGCGTAGACCTTCCACTTGCGGTCCCGCGAGACGGCGCCGTCGGGCGCGTCGGCCTTGCCGCGCTCGGCGTCGGCGACCCGGTGCGGCTCGCGCTCGCCGAGCGGCAGGCGGTAGAGGTCGCGCAGCGGGCTGCCCTGGCGCTTCTGTTCGAAATAGACAGCGCTGCCGTCGTCTGCCCAGTAAGGTTTTTCGGGCGCGTTGCCGATCCAGTCCGGGTCGGCCATGATCCGCTCGAGCGTGAGCTCGGGGAGGGCGGCGGGCGCGGCGTCCCGAGGTGCTTGGGCGCTCACCGCCGAGGCAGAGCAAGGCAGGCCGGCAAGCAGCAGCAAAGCGGCGGCGCGCCAGCGCCGCGGGCGAAAATCGATCATGCGTCTCCTCGGACAGCGGACATCGACGGGCGGATCAATAAGGCGAAACAGTTGGCCGAAGCAAAGGGGAGGGGGCAATCTGTTTCATGCTTCGGCGTCTCCGCTGACGACAGCATTTAGACGACCGGCGCGGCGCAGGCGAGCGAGATGGGCGAGGATCTGGCGCGCGGCGAGCGGCCAGGCCTCGCGCGGGACGTCGTCGTAGACCGTGGGGAGCATCGCCTCGGGCTCGCGCCGGCCGTCCCGCCACGCGGCGAGCACGCGCTGCTCGCGCCAGAGGCGGTGCTCGATGTACTCGCGCAGCTTGGGCACCGCGTTCTTGATCGCCGGCCCATGGCCGGGAAAGAGGGTGCGGGGGGCCAGGGCCACCAGCTTGCCGAGCGACGCCAGGTAGTCGTCCATGTCGCCTTCGGGCGGATCGACGACGATGGTGCCCAGCCCGGCCACCATGTCGCCGGCCAGCAGCGAGCGCTGGCCCAACTCGAGGAAGCAGAGGTGGCCGCGGGCGTGACCCGGAGTGTGGACGACCTGCACCGCCAGGTCCGGAGCCTCCGGCTGTCCGAGGCCGGCCAGGGTCACCTGCTGCCCGTCGGCGAGCGTGCCGTCCAGGAGGCCGTTGGCGCCGGCTGCCGCCAGGCGCTCGGCGGTCGCCGGATGGGCCAGGACGGGCACGCCCAGGCGGCGGCGCAGCGCCGGCACGCCGGCGACGTGGTCGGGATGGTGGTGGGTGAGCCAGATGGCGACGACCCGGCGCCCCAGCCGCTGCCGGGCCGCGGCCAGGGCCTCCGCCAGCTGGTCGATCTGGCCGGGGTCGGCGGCGCCGGGATCGACCAGCACGGCGTCGCCGAAACCGAGCAGGTACGTATTGGTGGTGAGCGCCGGCGGCAGGGTGCGGGTGACCAGCGGGAAGACCAGCAGCCCCGGGCGCAGCTCGACGTGCAGCAAGGGTCCGAGCGCGGCCTCGGCAGGATGGCGCAGCCGCTGCAGGCCGCGGTCGGGGCCGTCGGTCGCGAGCACCCGGAGCAGGTGCAGGATGGGCGGTGCGGCGAGCACGTCGCCGCGGCGCCAGCTCTGCCAGGCGGCTGACGGATCGACCCAGGCGCCCGACTCGAGCTCCCCGGCCACGACCTGGGGCTGCACCGGTTCGGCGGCGGGCCATTCGAGCAGGAAGAAACGGTTGTCGAAGCGCAGCGGCGCGAAGGGCGGGGTCTGCCAGCGGCCCGCGAAGACCAGCCGCGAGGCGTCGGCGGCGAGGCCGAGGCCGGCCAGCACGGCGGCGAAAGGGCGCCCGCCGAGCAATGCGTGCCGGGCCTCGGCGAGACGCGCGGGGTCGGCGGCCGCGGATCCGGCCGGCGCCGCTCCCGGCGCCGCCCCGGGCATCGCCGTCCCGGTCGCAGCGGCGGGGCGGGCCAGCAAGATACCGGTCTCCTCGAACAGCTCGCGAAGGGCACAGGCAAGAATACCGGGCACCAGGTCCTCGGCGGGTGCCTCGGGCCCGGCAGGCGCGGCGGGTCCCGTCGATGCGGCGGGGTCGGCTGCCGCGGCGGGCGGAATCACCGCGATCTCGGCGTCGGCGCGCGACAGGCCGCCGCCGGGGAAGGCGTGCCAGCCGCCCATGAAGGCGAGGGTCTCGCCGCGCTTCACCCAGTAGACCTCGACGCCGCCCGCCGCCGTGCGGCGCCAGGGCACGACGGCGGCCGACGCGCGCAGGGGGGGCTGGCCGGGCGTCGCGCCGGCGCCGCGGTCGCCTGCCGCCAGCCGTTCCAGCACCGCCTCGTAGACGTTGCCGCTGCCTGCCTCGCTCATGTGCGGCTTATATCAGCTGGCGGCCGGTTCCGTCTTGGCAAAGACGCTGAGGCGCTGATCGGAGGGACAGGCGCCCGCGATCAGGGGGTAGGCGGCGACCAGCGCCGCCCAGGCGAGGCTGGAACCGACGGACGGCCGGCGGTCCATGTGCAGGCGCGCCCACATGCCGCGCAGGCTCAGGCTGCGCAGCCGCCGCTGGGCAGCGAGGACGAACCCCTCGCGGCGCATGAGCATGGCGAGGTTGCCGGCATTGAAATAGGTCAGGTGAGGGCTCGGATAACCCTTCTGCCACAGGCGCTCGAGCAGCCCTCGCCTGCCGATGCGGGCGAGGGCGACCGCGGCGCGGAACAGGATGCCGCCGCTGTCGGGCGCGCTCACCACGACCAGGCCGCCGGGGCGCAGCAGGCGGCGGCAGGCCGCCGCGGCGGCGCGGACGTCGTCCAGGTGCTCGAGCACGTCGTTGAACGCGATCAGGTCCACGTCCCGGGCCGCCTGCCGGTCCTGCTCGAGCGCCAGCGGGAAGTACCCGCGGAGCACCGCGAGACCGCGGCGCCGCGCTCGTTCGCCGATGGCGGGATCGGGCTCGACCCCGATGCCCACGAGGCCGGCCGCGGCCGCCGCTTCGAGGAACCAGCCGTAGGCGCAGCCCACGTCGAGGAGGCGCTTGCCCGTAAGCGGCGTGAGCGCGGACAGGGTGGCGAGGGTGCGTGCGTAGTTGTCCCGGCGGAGCCCCGCGAGCCCCGCCACCCGGCGCTCCTCGTCGAGCGCCGCCGAGGCGTCGAGCCCGCCGCCGGCCGCGCCGAGGTGCGAGCGCCACAGGCCGCAGCGGGGACAGCGCAGGAGCCAGGGCGCGAGCGACGGCAGCAGCGGGCCATCACATGCGGGGCAGGCGGGGCCGGCTGGGCAAGCGCGGCCGGCGGGGCCGGCGGAGCAGGAGCCGTCCGCGGCCGGCGCCGTGTCCTGCCGCAGCGTCAAGCCGGGTCCCCGCTGGGCGCTTCGCCGCGGGGCGGGGCGGCGAGGCCCCTGACCTCGAGCTCCAGCAGGGCGAGCCGCTGGGTGAGCCGCCGGTGCCGCGTTTCGAGGCGCGTCAGGACCACGGAAAGGTAGAGCGTGATGCCGAGCAGCAGGGCCAGGACGATTCCCAGGACGAGCACCGGCGGGTAGTACAGGCCGACCAGGTCCGCGAGCCGGAACTGCAGGCCGCGGAACACCGCGAAGGTGGTGACGACGACTCCCGTCGCGAGCCAGATCAGCGAGTACCACTCGTTGAGCTTGCGGCGCCGCACGAGGTCGATGACCAGCCCGGCGAAGCCGATTGCGGCGACGATCGCGATGAGCTGCACGCGCGTCTCGTAGCTCATGGGGCCCTCCGATTCTTACGGTCCTGGTAACCGCGGGAAATGATGCCTCAGCGCGCCGGCTTGCTGGCGATCGCCGACAGCGGCAGGCTCCAGCGGCGGTAGAGCCAGGCGCCGCCCGCCCGGCTGCGCAGCAGGCGGTCGAGCAGGGTGCGGCCGGCACGGCGGCGGGCCAGCCAGCGGACCTCGGGCGGGGCGGCGCCCAGCAGGTTGGCATCCGGGTAGAGCAGCCGGTAGCCGATGGTGCGCG
Source organism: Thermoanaerobaculia bacterium (assembly GCA_035544375.1). GTDB lineage: Bacteria > Acidobacteriota > Thermoanaerobaculia > Multivoradales > UBA5704 > JASLEW01. Next base: position 850 of record DATKFK010000547.1, on the reverse strand, counting down.
GCACCAGGCGCCTCACGCGGAGGCCGGCGCGGCGCAGGGCGCGCGTGTATTCCGCCAGGCTGTAGAAGTGCTCGTTGATCCCGACCGCGGTCTCCTCGTTCTGCGGCACGTTGCCGGGGATCGACGCCCGCTTCGCCGGCTCGCAGACGAACACGAACACTCCGCCCGGCCGCAGCACGCGGGCCACCTCGGCGAACAGCGCGTCCAGGTCCCCGGAGTGGTGGATCGCGGCGCAGCTGAACACGGCGTCGGCCCAGCCGTCGGGCAGCGGCAGGTGGTGGATGTCGGCGCGCAACCGCTCGAAGAAGCTGCGGTCCTGCTCGAAGAAGATCTCGGCGGTCTCGAGGCCGAGGAACCGGGCGGTGAGCGCATCCACCGCCACGGCCTGGCTCGCCCGGCCGATGGTCACCAGGAAGCGCGTCGACCAGGTCCGCCCGGCGCCGATGTCCACGACGCGGCCGCCGGCGAAGTCGACGTGCTCGAAGATCTGGAAGAAGTCGGGAGCGACGTGCGGCCATGGCACGTGCGGGAAGCAGGGCAGCGCCGCGACCTGCGCCACCATGCCTTCGTGGAGGTGGCCGGCGAGCTGGGTCCAGCCGCGGACCTCGCTGGCCAGCACCTCGTCGGCGCGGTCCAGGAAGTCCGGGATGCCGGCGCGCACCGGGAAGACCCGGCCGCAGCCGGCACAGGTGAGCTCACCCTCGCGCACCTCGCGCTCGTCTTCCTCGCGGACGGCGAGCGCGACGCCGCCCGGCGCGCCGTTCATGCCGGCGGCGCGGCAGAAGGGACAGCAGAGCGTCGCTGCGAAGTCTTTTTTCAACGCTACCCCTCCTCTTGGCGACGCGGGCGA
>DATKFK010000546.1:0-6483 GCA_035544375.1 Thermoanaerobaculia bacterium | reverse complement strand
GCCGCGCTGCGAGCTGGTGTTCGGCAGGTTCCACGTGACTCCGAGCCCGTTCCCGCGACACCAGGCCATTGTCCTGCTGCTGGCGGAGCATCTCGACCGCATCGCCAGGTCTGCCGGCGGCTTCGCCTTCGTGGCCCCGCTCGACGTCGTGCTGGCAGACCACTCGGTGGTGCAGCCTGACCTTCTATATGTGTCGGCCTCTCGGCTCGATCTTGTCGGCAACGGGGTCGAGGGCGCTCCTGACCTGGTGGTGGAGATCCTCTCTCCCGGCACTGCCCGGTACGATCGCGGCAGGAAGCTGCAGCTGTACTCCCTTTATGGCATCGAGGAGTACTGGCTCGTCGACCACGAGAGGCGGCAGATCGACTTTCTGATCAAGGAGGCCGGCGGCTTCGTCGCGGCGCCGGCGGTCGCCAGGAAGTACCAGTCCGCAAGGATCCCCGAGATCCATCTGGATCTGTCCAAGCTCTGGGAGGAGGTGGACGCCAGCCTGGCGCGGGTGCCGCGCGCGCGGTAGGACGCCGCAGGGCTGCCAGCTGGCTTGCAGTGCGCGCGGCCACCGCGTTTCCGTCTTCTATACTGTGGGCCATGAGCGCGATCCTGCCAGCCAGAACCGCACCTCCGCGATTGGGACCCTACCGGGTGGCCGACTATGCCCGGCTGCCGGACTATCCGCGCTGCGAGCTGGTGTTCGGTAGGTTCCACGTGACCCCGAGCCCATTCCCGCGGCACCAGATCGTCACCCAGGTGCTCTGCCGACATCTCGAGCGCATCGCCGAGACTGCCGGAGGGCTCGCCTTCCAGGCGCCGCTCGATGTGGTGCTGGCCGACCACTCGGTGGTGCAGCCGGACCTCCTGTATGTCTCCTCCGTGCGCGTCGAGCTCGTCGGCAACGGAGTCGAGGGCGCTCCCGACCTGGTGGTGGAGATCCTCTCTCCCGGCACCGCCCGGTACGATCGCGGCAGGAAGTTGCAGCTGTACGCGCTTTACGGCATCGAGGAGTACTGGCTCGTCGACCACGAGAGGCGGCAGATCGAGTTTCTGATCAACGAGGCAGGCAGCTTCGTCGCGGCGGCGGCGGTCGCCGGGAAGTACCAGTCCGCAAGGATCCCCGAGATCCACCTGGACCTGCCCCATCTTTGGAAGCAGGTGGACGCCGTGTTGCTGCGAGCGCCTCGCGCGCGGTGAGACGCTGCCAGCACGCAGCCACGTTTCGGGCGCCTCATCCCTCGCCCATCCCTCGCCTCAACCCCCCAAGCCGGCGGGCAGCCCGGCCAAATAGCGGCAGCGCAACGCCTCCGGTCACCCGGGTCCTCCGAGATAATGGGCAGCTCGCTGATTGACAAGGGGGGAAGGAATCCCTTAGCCTTCGCGTTTGCCCGGTTGGGGGTAGCAGGATGCGGATTTGGCTGGATCAGGTACGCGAAGAGCCCTTCACCTGGGACGAAACGGAGAGCATCGCGGCGACGGCGCTGGAACGGCCCGAGCTTCTGGCGCTGGGACCGGTGGGTTGGCGGGGCGACGTGGTGTACGTCGACCCGGGATACCTGCTGCGCGGGAAGCTCTCCTATGACCAGACGCTCGCCTGCATCCGGTGCCTGAAGCCGCACGCGGTGAGCACGACCGCCGACGTCGAGCTGCTGGTCGTGGTGGAAGCCCACCACAAGAAGACCCAGAAACCGCAGCGGGCAGGGGCGGCTGAGGACGAGAGCGAGCTGGCGGAGGGCGATCTCGACACGCTGGTGGTCACGGAGGAGATCCTCGACACCCGGCCGATCGTCCTCGAGCAGCTGCAGCTCAACATCCCGATGAAGCCGCTCTGCCGTCCGGATTGCCGGGGCCTGTGCCCGCGCTGCGGGGCCGACCTCAACGAGCGCGGCGGGGAGTGCTCCTGCGCCGAGCCCGAGACCGATCCCCGGTGGGCGGCGCTCGCGGCGCTCAAGGGGCGGCTGGACGAGCGGGACTGAGCCGGCGGCCGGACGGCAGGAGTTGCCGAGGCCGCCGAGATCGATCCTTTAGAGACCTGTTCCATTATCGCGAGGCCGAACGACCATGCCCAATCCCAAACGACGCCATTCCGCGGCCCGCCGCGACCGGCGCCGCGCCCACGACGCCCTGGACCGACCGGCAACCTCGACTTGCTCGAACTGCGGCGAGGTCAAGCTGCCGCATCGCGCCTGCCCGCACTGCGGCTACTACAACAACCGGCCGGTGATCGAAGGCAAAGAGGCGACCTAGTGTCCCGTCTCAGCAATTCGCATCCTAATTCGCCGGCCCTCCGGGTCCCTGGTGGCGTTCCGACCTGCGGGGAGTGCGCAATGGCTGGTGACTGCGGCCGCCTCCTCGACATAGGTCCGACTATGCCTGCGTCGGCGCGCCTGGCCAGGAGCCCGGATTGCTCGGCGACTTATGACGCGAATCACTGAGACGGGACACTAGTACGCACATGCCGATCGCTGTAGACGGCATGGGCGGCGACCACGCGCCGCAGAGCGCCGTCGAGGGAGCGGTGCGCGCGGCGGCCGACGACGGCGCCGAAATCCTGCTGGTCGGCGACCGGCCGCGCCTCGAAGCGGAGCTGGCGCGCCATGCGGAGGCCGCCAAGCTGGACGGCCGGATCAGCATCGTGCACGCCGAGGAAGTCGTGGGCATGGACGAGCCCGCGATCACCCCGATCCGCAAGAAGCGCCGCTCCTCGATCCGCATCTGCGCCGAGCTGGTCAAGGCCGGCCGCGCCGAGGCGATGGTCACCGCCGGCAACACCGGCGCGGCGATGATCGCCGCCAAGATGGTCATCGGCACCTTGCCCGGCGTCGATCGGCCGGCGCTGGCCGCGGTCTTCCCGAACCCCCACGGCCGCACCGTGGTGCTCGACGTCGGCGCCAACGTGGACAGCAAGCCCGAGCATCTGCGCGAGTTCGCGGTGATGGGGCATTTCTACGCCCAGGAGGTCATCCACACGCCGTCGCCGCGCATCGGCCTGATGTCGATCGGCGAGGAGGAGGGCAAGGGTACCGACCTGACGCGCGAGGTGTTCAAGGTGCTGAAGACCACGGGCCTCAACTTCGTCGGCAACGTCGAGGGGCGCGACGTCTTCAACGGCTCGGTGGACGTGATCGTCTGCGACGGCTTCGTCGGCAACGTGCTGCTCAAGAGCGCCGAGTCGCTGGCCGAGCTGATCGGGCGCATGCTGCGCGAGGAGCTGTCGCGCGGCGCGGTGACCCGGCTCGGCTACCTGCTCTCGAAGCCGGGGTTCGACCGCTTCCGGCAGCGCGTCGACTACAGCGAGTACGGCGCGGCGCCTCTGCTCGGCATCCGCGGCGGCTGCTTCATCGGCCACGGGCGCTCGAACCCCCACGCCATGCACAGCGCCATCCGCCGCGCCGTCGAGTTCGCCAACGCGCAGCTCGACAGGAAGATCGGCGAAAAGCTCGCGGAGCTGCACAGCCACGAGCACGAGCTGAGCGGCGAGGGGAGCGGGGCGCGATGAGCGGCGACGGGTGCAGGAAGCGGCGGGATCGGCACGTTTCTGGCGGCGGCGAGTGCAGGAAGCGGCGGGATCGGTACGCCACGGGCGGCGCTGGGTGCAGGGAGCGGCGGGATCGGGATCGGAACGTTACGGGCGGCGCGCGATGAGCGGTGGGGAGACGAAGGGGGTGGGCGTGCGGCGCGTGGCGCTGGTGTTCCCCGGCCAGGGGTCGCAGAAGATCGGCATGGGCAAGGCCTGGGCGGAGGCGTCCGAGGCGGCGCGCCGGACCTTCGAGGAGGCCGACGCCGCGCTCGGCCTGGCGCTCACCCGGCTGTGCTGGGAGGGGCCGGAGGAGGAGCTGAACCTCACCGCCAACACGCAGCCGGCGCTGCTCGCGGTGTCGATCGCCATCCACCGCGCCCTCACCGCGCCCGCGCCGCCCGCCGGGCTTCAGGTCCCCTGGCCGCCGCTGCCGCCGCCGGTCGCGATGGCGGGCCACAGCCTGGGCGAGTACTCGGCGCTGGTGGCGGCGGGCGCTCTCGACTTCGCCGACGCGCTGCGGCTGGTGCGCCGCCGCGGCGAGCTGATGCAGCAGGCGGTGCCGGTGGGGGAGGGCGCGATGGCGGCGCTGATCGGGATGGATGCGGCCGCGGTCGCCGCCGTCGCCCGCGATGCCGAGGCGGCGGTGCCGGGAACGGTGTGCGCGATCGCCAACCTCAACGGGCCGGGCCAGACGGTGCTGGCCGGCCACCGGCAGGCGATCGAGCGCGCGGTGGCGCTGGCCAAGGAGCGGGGGGTGCGCAAGGCGACGCTGCTCGCCGTCTCGGCGCCGTTCCACTCGCCGCTGATGCGGCCGGCGCGCCTGGCGATGGCCGAGCTGCTGGCGCGGACCGAGGTCCGCGACCCGCGGGTGCCGGTGGTCACCAACGTCGACGCGGCGCCGGTCACGACCGGCGAGGCGGCCCGCGACGCACTGGTGCGCCAGATCGACAGCCCGGTGCGCTGGGTGGAGTCGGTGGCATGGATGGCGGCCCAGGCCGGCGCCGAGGCCTTTCTGGAGGTTGGCGCCGGCAGCGTGCTGACGGGCCTCAACCGCCGCATTGCCGCCGGCGTGCAGGCGGCGACCCTGAGCGAGCCCGAGCAGCTGCGCAAGGTGCTCGATGGCTGGGCGGCGGCGGGGCAGGCGGTGGCAGCTGCCGAGGCGGCGGTCGCGGGTGGCGCGCCGGTGGCCGGCGAGGCCCCATCGGCAGGCGTGGCGGGCGGGACTGGAATCGCGGGCAGGAGCGGGGGCGCCGAGGGGTGATGTTCCGCCTCGATGGCAGGACCGCGCTGGTCACCGGCGCCTCGCAGGGGATCGGTGAGGGGGTGGCCCGGCTGCTCGCCGCCCAGGGCGCCCGGGTGGTGCCGGCCGCGCGATCGGCCGAGCGGCTGGCGGCACTGGCGGCCGAGATCGCGGGGGCGATCGGCGATGCGGCGGCCGGGGCGAGCGACGCCGTGGCAGCCGAGGCGGCGATGGCGGGCGGGGCCGCGGGCAGGAGCGGGGACGCCAAGGGGTGATGTTCCGTCTCGACGGCAGGACGGCGCTCGTCACCGGTGCCTCGCAGGGGATCGGCGAGGGGGTGGCGCGCCTGCTGGCCGCTCAGGGCGCCCGGGTGGTGCTGGCCGCGCGGTCGGCCGAGCGGCTGGCGGCGCTGGCGGCCGAGATCGCGGAGGCGGGCGGCGCCGCGCATGCGCTGGCGCTCGACGTGGCGCAGCCCGAGAGTGTGGCCGGGAGGCTGAAGGAGCTGCCCGAGGAGTTCGCGGCGATCGACATCCTGGTCAACAACGCCGGCATCACCGCCGACAACCTGCTGGCGCGCATGTCGCTCGACGACTGGGAGCGGGTGCTGCGCACCAACTTGACCGGCGCCTTCGCGCTGACCCGCGAGGTGGTGCGCGGTATGATGCGGCGGCGCTGGGGCCGGGTGATCAGCGTCTCGTCGGTGGTGGGGCTGATGGGCAACGCCGGCCAGGCCAACTACGCGGCGGCCAAGGCGGGGCTGGTCGGTTTCAGCAAGGCGCTGGCGCGCGAGCTGGGCAGCCGGAACATCACTGTCAACGTGGTGGCCCCGGGCCTCATCGAGACGGCGATGACCGCCAAGCTTCCCGAGGCGTCGCGGGCCGAGCTGACGGCGGGCATCGCCCTGAAGCGCCTGGGGGTGGTCGCCGATGTCGCCGCCGCCGTCTTGTACCTGGCAAGCGACGAGGCCAGTTACGTGACCGGGCATACCCTGAACGTCTCGGGGGGTCTCTACATCTAGCAGTGCACGGTGCCCCAGGAAAAAACGGCGACGGACCAGGCATACCCAGAATGTCTTTGGCAGGCTGCACTTCCAGCAGAAGAAAAGATCGGGACATACCCTGAATGTCTCAGGTGGGTCAGCCATCCAGCAGTGTAAGGTGGCCCAGGAAAAAAAGAGAACGTGCCCCGGGCATACCCTGAATTTCTCGTGGGTCAACATCCAGCAGTGTAAGGTGGCCCAGGAAGAAAGAGAGAACGAATAAGATGGTGGGCGAAAGCGCTAAGGACTTCTACGTGCTGCGCGGTCGCCCAAGTCGCGCCACCAAGCTGAGAAGAGGGTGGCCGCAGAGATCGATAGCCGGAGAGGGGGACTGCCCAGCAGGCAGCAACCTGGGGTCACCAAGCTGAGAAGAGGGTGGCCTTAGAGATCGATAGCCGGAGAGGGGGGCTGCCCAGCAGGCAGCAGCCTGGGGGTCACCAAGCTGAGAAGAGGGTGGCCTTAGAGATCGATAGCCGGAGAGGGGGGCTGCCCGGCAGGCAGCAGCCTGGGGGCACCAAGCTGAGAAGTGGGGTAGCCGTAGAGATCGATAGCCGAAGAGAGGGGCTGCCCGGCAGGCAGCAACCTGGGGGCCACCAAGCTGAGAAGAGGGTGGCCGTAGAGATCGATAGCCGGAGAGGGGGGCTGCCCGGCAGGCAGCAGCCTGGGGGCACCAAGCTGAGAAGTGGGGTAGCC
>DATKFK010000545.1:0-11878 GCA_035544375.1 Thermoanaerobaculia bacterium | reverse complement strand
GGCCGGACCGCGGGTATCGACGAGCCGGCAGGGGGCCACCGTGTAGTAGCTGGTCCCCTGCCCCGCCAGTGGCGCGCCCGCCAGGGCCACGGTGGCGGCCAGCGCCACGGCGGCGGCCAGCGCCATCGCGCCGGCGCGGGCATCGGTGAGCGGCCGCCGCCAGCTGCGAGCTGAACCGTGTACGGCATCGCCCTCGTTCACGCCACTCTCCTCTCCTCGGATCGGCATTGCTTGCCGGCAATGCTTACCGACGGCGGAGACGGGCGCTATGAACTGCGTCACAAGGCTGTGAAGGACTTCACTTTGCGGCTTCGACGGCGGTCGGATGCGTGGGCTGGTAGAGACCGAGCTCGCCGCCGCCTGGCAACTTGATCCGCGTCCTGCTTCCCCATGCCTCGGCGGCGACCGGCGCACAGGCGACGCCTTTCGCCGCGAGCGCGGCCATGGCCTCCGGCAGGTCGTCGCACATGAGGTAGAGCTCGTGCCGGTCGTTCTCGTCTGCCGGATGGAACGCGGCTTCGGCGGGCGGCAGGGCGAAGATCAACCAGCCGTGACCGGCATCGACCGCCGGGAATCCGAGGACGTCGCGAAAGAACGCGCGATCGGCTGCCGCATCCCTGCTGTACACGATGACGTGAGCGCCGTTGAACATGAGACCCCCTTGGGCCGGATCGGCCGCGCACAAACATCCTCGCACCGGCGCCCGGCGTGCTTCAAAGCGACGGGCGAGCGCCGCCGCTCGCCGGCATGGGCGGCGCTCCTCGCGTCTTGACGCGCTCAGCAGGTGCAGGTGCCGAAAAGGGTGTAGCCCGGGCAGCCGTAGAAGCAGCTGTGGCCGTCCACGGAGCAGCCCTTGCTGGCGCCGCCAGGGACCGCTTGCAGGCGCAGCGTCTCGAGTTGGTGGAGCGACTCGCGGTTCAGGGAGAGCTTGCGGCAACGGGTCTTGCGCATGGGATCCGATCTCCTTTTCCCAGGGCCCGGGCGGAAGCGTCGGGGCCGGTTCTACTCGGACCGTGCGGCGACCGTCGCGGCCCGGGACAAGCGGCCGCCTCAGCCGCGCCGGCGCTGCTGGCATAATCGGCGCTCCATGAGCTTCCTGGTCTACCTCGGCGGCGGCGCGCTGCTCGGCGCCCTGGTGCGCTGGTGGCGGCCGCGTCCGGGCTGGGCTTGGACCGCCGGCTACTGGCTCGCGGCCGGGGCCTTCTTCGCGGCGCCGCTGACCACCTCGGCGCTGCAGACGCCGACCGACCTCGCCTACCAGTGGCGGCCCTGGCGGGAGATGGTGGTGGCTCCGGTCTCCCCCGCCAACGACCTGCTCAGCGACATACCGCTGCAGATCATTCCCTTCCGCGCCCTGGTGCGGGAGCGGCTGCTGCGCCTCGAGGCGCCATTGTGGGCGAACGAGATGGGCGCCGGCCAGCCGCTGCTCGGCAATGCCCAGTCGGCGCCGTTCTCGCCGCTGGGGTTGCTGGCGCTGCCGCTGCCGGCCGTGCGCTCGCTGCCGGCCATCGCGGCGCTCAAGCTCTTCCTGTCGCTGCTGCTGACCGACGCGTTGCTCTCTGCCCTCGGCGCCGGGCGCGCCGGCGCGTGCTTCGCCGCCGTCGCCTTCGCCTTCTCGCTCTACTCGATCTGCTGGGCGTACTACCCTCTTGGCGTGGCGGCGGCATGGCTGCCCGGGGTCTTCCTTGGCCTGCTGCTGCTGCGGCGCGGCGAGCGCGGCGGGCTCGCCGGCCTGACGGCCTGCGCCACCGGCATGGCGCTGTCGGGCCACCCCGAAACGCTCGCCCACGCCGCGCTGGGGGCGGCCATCGTGGCGGCGGCGCTGCTCGCCAGCCGGGCCGGCGGCGGCGCGGCGCGATGGCGCTATCTCGGCGGCCTGGCGGCGGCGGCGGCGATGAGCGCCGGGCTGGCGGCGCCGGCGCTGCTGCCGTTCGTCGAGGCGCTGCCCGAAACGGCGCGCGCGCAGATGATCGAGCGATCGTCGCAGGGCGTCCAGCCGCCGCCGTTCGCCGCGGCGACCTTGAACCTCGCCATCGATCCGTTGGCCTACGGCAGCCCCCGCGACGGCAACTGGACCGGCCCGCTCAACTTCAACGAGCTGAGCACCGGCTACGCCGGCCTGCTCGCCCTGGCTCTCGCCGCCGCCGCGGCCCTGACTTTGCGCGGGCGGGTGCTGGCCATCGCCGGCGGCGGCGCGGCGGCGCTGGCGGCCGCCTTCGCGGTCCCGCCGTTCCTGGGCCTGGTCCGCGCGCTGCCGCTCCTCGACCATGCCGCCAACGGCAGGCTGCGCCTGCTGTGGGTGCTGGCGGCGGCGGTGGCCGCGGGACTGGGTCTCGAGCCGCTCGCCGCTCGCCGCCGCGGCTGCTGGACGGCGGCCGCGTGCGCCGCCGCGGCGGCCGTGGGCCTTGGCTGCGAGGGGCGGCCGGGACCGCCCTGGCAGCTCGCCTGGTGGCTGGCGGCAGTGAGCGGCGCCGCGCTCACCGCGGCGGCCTGTTGCTGGGCGGCGGTGCGGGGTGAGGCGCGCCGCGGCGGGCACGGGCACGGCCCGGCGGCGTGGCTGCCGTGGCTGGCCGTGGGCTGCCTGGTGCTCGACCTGGCGCTGGTCGGCGGGCGCTACCTGCCGGTCCTCCCCGCCCGTTTCGACCTGGCGCCGCCGCCGGCCGTGGCGGCGATGACCGCGGCGATGCGTGCCGCCACCCGCGCCGGCGAGCCGTTCCGGGTGATCGGCGAGGGCGAGGTGCTGCGCCCCAACCTGGCCGCGCTCTACGGGCTGTGGGACCCGCGCGCCAACGACCCGATGCAACCGGCGCGCGCCACCCTGGTGACCGGCAGGGTGTTCCGCGAACGCTACCGGCTGGGCCAGCCGATGCTGCTGATGCACCGGCCCTACCCGGTGCCGTTCCTCGGCTACCTCGGCGTCCGCTACATGCTCACCCGCCACCGCGCGGAGCTCTTCCCGCCCTGGGAGGAGGCCTGGGACGGCCAGGGCGGCAAGCTCTGGCGCAATCCCGAGGCCCTGCCGCTGTTCTTCATGCCAGCCGCCTGGCGGCCGGCCGGCGATCCGCGGGACGCCCTCCTCTCCACGGTGGCGAACGAGGACTTCGCGGCGGCGGCGGTGGCTGAAATCGGCGAGATCGGTGAGATCGGCGAGATCGGCGGGGCCGCCGCCTCGCCCGGCGCTCCGGCCGGGTTCCGACGGCAGGCAGGCCAGGTGCGGCTCAAGGGTGTCCACGCCAACGGCTTCGAGATGGAGGCCGGAGGCCCGACCGGCGGGCTGGTGGTGTCGAGCGTCGCCTTCTGCCGCGGCTGGCGGCTGGCCGTCGACGGACGCCCTGCCCCGCTGGTGCGCGTCAACGCCGGCTTCCTGGGCTTCCTGCTGCCGCCGGGACCGCACCGGGCGGCCCTCGAATACCGGCCCGCCGGCTGGGTCTGGGGCGTGCGTCTCTGCGCGCTGACGATCGCCGCCGCCCTCGCCGCGGTGGCCACGGCGGCTGCCCGGCGCCGGCGCGCCGCGCGCGGATCCCCTTGCCCAATCCTCCCAGCCTCGCTTAGCCCCTAGCCAGAGCCGCGATCGTCGCGGCGCTTCTTCCGGCGCCCCCCCGGCGTCGCGGCAATTGTCGCCGGACAGCGTCGATAACTTCACCACGGTTTCACGCCGGCGTAACCCCTGGGCGCTAGGGTGACCGGGCTGCCACACCGGTGATGACAACCGTGGAGGGAAGATCGAGATGCCACAGACAACCGTCGAAGCAACGCCGTCGAAAACATTGACATGGAGGGGCCGCCTGGCGCTGGGCGCCAGCACGGCGCTGCTGCTGGGCTGCCTGGCCGCCGGTCCGGCCGGCGCGGCGGCGACGCCCCCGGCGGACGCCGGGAGCGACAAGGCGAGCGGGAGATGCCGTCTCGGCAACGCCGCCGGAGACATCCAGCACGTGATCTACATCCAGTTCGACAACACTCATTTCCGGCGCGACCTGCCCACCGTGCCGTCCGACCTCGAGCAGATGCCGAGCCTGCTCAATTTCATCAATACCCAGGGCACGCTCAACACGAACGACCACACCATCCTGATCTCGCACACCGCGGGGGGCATCCTGACGTCGCTCACCGGCGTCTATCCGGACCGCCACGGCCAGACCGTGTCGAACAGCTATGTGCGCACCTCGGCGACGGGCAACTTCTCGTTCGTGAGCTCCTTCGCCTACTGGATCGATACGGTTTCGGGGACGATCCCCAACATGGTCACCCCGACCGGCGCCAATGCCCCGGCCCCCTGGGTGGCCTACACGCGGGCAGGTTGCGACGTGGGCGGCGTCGGCACGGCCAACATCGAGCTCGAGAACACCGACACCGGACCGGGTGGCGACATCACCGAGGTCTTCGGCGCCAACTCGCCGCAGTACGCCGAGGCCGTGATGTCGAACAATGCCAGCTTCGGGACCCCGCTGTCGCAGAAGGCGCAGACCGACTTCGTCGGCCTGGCGATCCACTGCGCGCGCGGCTCGCACCGCTGCGCCGCCGGTCAGAACGACCTCCTGCCGCAGGAACCTGGGGGCTACGCCGGCTACAAGGGCCTCTTCGGCGCTCAGGAAATCAACCCGCTGCTGACCGGCAAGGCGAACGCGGCGCTGCCGGACCTGTTCGGCAAGCCGATCGCCGACTCCTTCGGGCAGCCGGGGTTCCCCGGCTTCGACGGCATGCTGGCCGAGGTCTCGCTCGCCTACGTCGCGGCGATGCAGGAGCACGGCGTGCCCGTCACCTACGCCTACATCTCCGACGCGCACGACGACCACGTCAGCGGGCAAGCGTACGGGCCCGGCGAGGCGGGCTACGTGCAGCAGCTCGCGTCCTACGACCACGCGTTCGCCGCCTTCTTCGCTCGCCTGGCGCGCGCCGGGATCGACGCCACCAACACCCTCTTCGTCTTCACCGTCGACGAGGGCGACCATTTCGACGGCGGAACGCCGAGCCCGGCCAACTGCGACGGCGTGAAGACGCCGTGCGTCTGGGACAAGGTCGGCGAGGTCGACGTCAATATCGACACGCTGGTCGCCAACCAGTTCCCGTCGCTCGCTGCACAGTTCCTGGGCAGCACCTCGCCCGACGTCTTCACCGTCCACGGCGACGACGCCCCGCCGTTCTATCTCGCCAACTTCGGCGGTGGCCCCCTGGGCCAGACCGATCCGCTGACCCGGCAGTTCGAGCGCAGCATGGCCCAGCTGACGGCGGTCAACCCCTACACCGGCGCGACCGATCATCTGCTGGTGCAGATGGGCGACCAGACCGAGATGAAGGCGCTGCACATGATCACCACCGGCGATCCGGCGCGCAACGCCACCTTCGTCTTCTTCGGCGACCCCACCTACTACATCACCGACTTCCCGTCCTCGACCTGCGAGACCTGCATCGATTCGGGCTTCGCCTGGAACCACGGCGACATCCAACCCGAGATCGCCAACACCTGGTTTGGCATCGTCGGTCCCGGCGTCAAGCACCGCCGGGAGGTCTCGGTGTGGACCGATCACACCGACCTCCGCCCGACGATGCTCGAGCTGCTCGGCCTGAGCGACTCCTACGAGCTCGACGGCCGCGTCGTCACCGAGGTGCTCTCCGCCTACGCCCCGGCGCTCGGCGCCCAGCGCGCCGTCGCCGAGCAGCTGGGCGGCATCTACAAGCAGATCAACGCCCCGTTCGGCGCCTTCGGCATGAGCACCCTCATGGCCTCGACCCGCGCGCTCGCAGGCGACGACGCCACCTACACCTCGATCGAGGGCCAGATCGCCGGCCTGACCGCGCAGCGCGACGCCCTGGCGGCCCCGATTCGCACCGCGTTGAACGACGCCGCCTTCCACCGCAAGCCCCTCGACCCGCAGCAGGCGAGCGCCTGGATCGCCCAGGCGCAGAGCCTCCTCGACCAGGCCGCAGCGCTGGCCGCACCGTAACAGGAGAGCCGCCCCGACGTACGGCCCGCCGCCGCCGCGCAGCCGCGTGGCGGCGGCCGGGGCGCCGTCCGGGGGGAAGGGGACGCCCCCTCCCCTTCGCTTCGCCCAACTGATACAGTCTGGCGCCGCCCGCCCGGGGCGGCCGACGCGGCCAGCCCGGCGGGGCGACCCTGACGCCGCGTCATTCAACTCTCCCGCCCGGCGGGAGACGCAACCAGGTGGAATCTCGTTCATGAACAAACGCTTGCTCGGCGCCGCCGTCCTCGGCATCTCCCTGCTCGTCGCCCTGGTGGCGGCCGAGGTGGGGCTGCGGGTTATCTCCAAGTACTGGCTGAGCGTCTACGACGTCGAGATGTGGCGCTACGCCCGCCAGATCAAGAAGCTGTCGAGCTACCCCGGCGTGGTCGAGGAGCAGCGCGCCAACGCCAGCGCCTACCTGATGGGCGCGAAGGTGCGCACCGAGGAGCACGGCTTCCGGCTCCCCGACCCCGCGACCGAGGCGCGGCGCCGCCCGGGCAACCGGCTGGTCGTGGCGCTCGGCGACTCGCTGACCTTCGGCTGGGGAGTGCCCGAGGGGCTGACGTTTCCCGACCAGCTCGAGCGCCTGCTGTCGGCGACCTGCCCGTCGTCGGGCGGGCGGGCCGTCACCGTCGCCAACGCCGGCATCGGCAACTGCAACACCTCGATGGAGGTGCAGCGCTACAAGCTGCGCATCCGCCCCCACCTGCGCCCGGACTGGCTGATCCTCGGTTTCTCGTTCAACGACGCCGAGCCCGACGCGGTGCCTGACACCAACCCCTTCTACTGGCACTCGGCGCTGCTGTCGCTGGCCGCCGCCCGGATGCAGAAGCAAACCGACCCCAAGCTGGCCAACTACAACGACTACTACGTGGGTCTCTTCCGCGAGGGCAAGCCCGGCTGGGACCGCACCAAGGCGGCGCTGCGCGAGCTGGGCGCCCTGTTGCGTGCCGACGGCGTGCCGGGCACGCTGTTCCTGATGCCTGAGCTGCACGATCCGCACGATCTCGGCATCGCCGAGGCGTTCTCGCGCGTCGCCGCCGTCGGCCGCGAGGCAGGCTTCGAGGTCATCGACCCCGCTCCCGACTTCCCCGCCGGCTCCGGCGAGCGCTACTGGGTGAGCCACGAGGACGCCCATCCCAACGCCGCGGCCCAGGCCATCTACGCCCGGTCGCTCGCGCGCTCGCGCTACGCCTGCCGCCCCTGATGCTGAAGAAGCTCGCCCTGATGGCGGCCGGCGTGCTGGTGGCCCTGCTCGCCGCCGAGCTGCTGGTGCGCGCCGCCGGCGCCGCGCCCAAGGTCTACGCCATCCGCAAGGGCCGCTTCCAGCTGTCGCACAACCCCAGGATCGGCTACGAGCCGGCGCCGCTGGTCTACACCGGCCGCGACCTCAGCTTCTACGACTACCTGGGGGCCAGCAACAGCCTCGGCTTCCGGGACCGCGAGCACGCCGTCGCCAAGCCCAAGGGCGTCTACCGCATCGTGGTGATCGGCGACAGCATCGCGGCGGGCCTGCACGTCGAGCGCAACGAGGACGTGTTCCCGCCCATCCTCGATGGGCTGCTCGACCAGGCGGGTCTGCACGCCGAGGTCATCAACCTGGCGGTCTCCGGCTACAACACGCAGCAGGAGGTCGAGATGCTGCGCGACAAGGGGCTGCAGTACCACCCCGACCTGGTGCTGGTCGCCTACACCATGAGCTCGCGCGAGCATCTCGACGGCGACATCCTCGCGACGCTGCTCGCGGCCGAACAGCGTCAGGGCGGGGTGAGCAGCGCGCGTGTCAACTCCTGGCTGGTCAAGAGCGCGCTGTACCGTTTCGTGCGTTTCCGCGTGCTCGCGGCCAGGCGGCCGCCGCCGCGGCCGGCGGCGGCAGCGGCCGGCGGGACCGGCACGGGCGGCGAGGCCGCGGCGGCCGCCACCGACGACGGTGCCGGCGCAGGCGCCGGACCCCAGCACTATCTGGACCTGGTCTCGGCCGACACCGTTGCGCCGTACTTCGCCGTGCTCCGGCAGCTCGCCGCCCAGCGGCGCTTCCAGGTGCTGGTCGCGGTCTTCCCGCGTTTCGTGCGGACCTTCAGCTACTACACCTTCGGCCGCCAGCACCAGTTCGTGGCCGATCTGGCGAAGGAGAACGGCTTCGCGCTGGTGGACCTGCTGGTGCCGTTCAGCGACTGCCGCAAGGCGTCGGCCGAGCCGATCAGCAGCGACTACTTCCACCCCACTCCCTACGGCCACCGCTGCGCCGCCGCCGCCATTGCCCGGGCGGTGCTGGCGCTGCCTCCCCGGCCGCCGAGCCCCTGAAGGGCACGCCCTGGCCAGCGCGCCCAACCTGCTCTTCGCCCTGCTGCCGTCCTGGCGGGCGGCGCGGCCCGATCCCATCCGGGCGCTGCGCTACGGATGACCGGCGCCGCCTCGTGGACCGCGCGCCTGCCGGCGATCGCCTCGAGCGGCTGGCTGCTCGTCGCGCTCCTTGCCGTGACCATCCGGCTCCCCTACCGCCCGCGCGCCCGGCCGTCTGCCGCGCTCCTCCGCCCGCCGCGGCTGCGGCTTCATTTCTGGCTGGGGTACGCCATCGCCGCACTGGCCCTCGTGCACGCCATGGCCGCGATGACCCGCGGCATCGTCGGGCGCGCCCACCCGGCCGGGCTGCGCCTGGCCAGCCTCGCCCTGCTGCTGGCGTTCGGTGAGGTTGGCATCGGCCTGGCGCTGCGCGGCAGGATCCGCAGCCGGGCGACGGTCCGCCGCCTCCACTTCTGGGTGATGGCCCTGCTGGTCGCCCTCGTGGTCATCCACGTGGCGCTCGACAGCTGGCTGCTCGGCACCTATCACGGACCAGCGGCCACAGCGGGAGGCCTTTCTACTTTACTCGGGCGGCCGATATTATTCCTGTCGTGACCACGCGGACCATTCCCCTGAGCGACCACGTCGACTGCTAGAATAGAAACCCCCCTATGGTCACGCTCCCCGCTCTCTCCTACCCTCACATCTCGACGCACCAACAGGTGATGAGCGGTCGTCCGTGCATCGCCGGCACCCGTGTGCGCGTGATGGACATCGTCGCCGCGCGGCAGGCCGGCGTGCCTGACGACGAGCTGCTGGGGTACTTCTCGTCCCGCCCCTTGACGCGAAGCGAGCTTCATGCTGCCCTCGCCTACTACTACGACCACCAGGACGAGATCGATGCAGCGCTCGCCGACGACGCAGAGCTCGGAAAACAGGCCGAGCAGGACCAGGCACAGGCAAGCCACTGAGCCGCCGCATGGCCGGCCGAGATGAGCCACCTGGCGACGGGGGCGCCGCGAGCTGCATAATAGAGGGCGGTGACCCCCCTCCCTCTGCTCGACCCCGGTACTCTGCGGCGGCTTTGCCGGGCGCGCGACTACCTGGCCGCCCATACGCGGGAGGCGGTGCCGCTGGCCACCGCGGCGCGGGAGGCGTTCCTGTCGCCGTTTCACTTCCAGCGCCTGTTCAGCCGCGCCTTCGGCGAGTCGCCACACCGCTTCCTCACTCGCCGGCGCATCGAGCTGGCCAAGCGGCTGCTCGCCGCCGACCACCTGTCGGTCACCGAGGTCTGTTTCGAGGCGGGCTACTCGAGCCTCGGCTCGTTCAGCGCCAAGTTCCACGCCCTTGTGGGGCGGCCGCCGAGCGCCTGGCGCCGCGAGCTGCGGCGGCAGGTCGGTTGCCACGCTCCCAGCCGCATCTCCTTCATCCCCATCTGCTTCCTGAGTCGGCTCATGGCCGCGCTTCCAGAACCGCAAGAAACGAGAAGCGCGGGCGTCACGCCGACGCTATCCTCCTGCGCAGACGACACGAACCCAAGGAGGTCCGCATGATCCAACGCCTCTCGCACACCACCATCTGGGTCGACGACCAGGATGCCGCGTTCGATTTCTACGTCCACAAGCTCGGCCTCGAAATCCGCACCGACGCCACCATGGACGGCGGCTTCCGCTGGCTGACGGTGGGCCCCAAGAGCCAGCCCGGCTTCGAGATCGTGCTGATGAAGATCGCTGCCGGCCCGCACCTCGACGAGGCTGCCGCGAGCACCTTGCGCGACCTGCTGCGCAAGGGGGCACTGGGCGGCGGCGTCTTCGAGACTGCCGACTGCCGCGCCACCTACGAAGAGCTGAAGGCGAACGGAGTCACGTTCACCGTGCCGCCAAAGGAGCAGTTCTACGGCATCGAGGCGACCTTCACCGACCCCGCCGGGAACTGGTTCAGCCTCACCCAGCCCAAGCCCCACTGAGGTGCCGGAAGAGAAACGCCTGGGGGAAGTACGAAGCGCGGCGCCGCGGAGTCGCTACGGGGGGCCAAGCCTAGCCGCTACTCAACATAAGACGGCCACGGACTCCGGCACTACCTCTGCACGCGCATGTCGCTGCATGGTCATGGTAGATTCTTGATCTCGCAGACGGTGGGTGATAAACTTCAAACAACACCCACCAGGTAAAGGCGATCAGGCCCGGGAGGTCGTACAATGCGGCCTACTTCGAAGTTACTTGAGTACCATGCTGTGTGCGTCTGTAGAGATTGCCCTGTGCCAGCGGTCGTCTGGATGACGCCGGTCACCACCACCTCTCTCAGCCTGCCGTATCGCCGAGCACCGGCAGCGCCTAGGCTCTCGGCGGGGCGCCTGGTCGTCTGCCAGCAGCTATCGGCCGGCACTGACCCGGCGGATGTCTTCACGCAGACCGCACCGCTCCAATTCACACTCGCGCGACCCTAGCGCCGAAATCTTGGAGGCTACCATGAGAAGCAAGATGCTGTGGTTGATCGCACTTGTTATCGCATGCATCATTGCGATTACATTTTTACAGCAGAATCGGGGCAACTCTCAGCTACTGCCCGTCGTTGCGGTAACGCAAATTGCCACTCATCCGGCTCTTGACGAGGTGCGCGCAGGCCTTATTGCAGGCTTGGCAAAGCGCGGCCTTATAAAAGACAAGACGATAACGATAGTCTTTAGAAACGCGAATGGCGATGCCTCCTTAACGCTACCTATTGCGCAAGAGTTCGTTCGCATGTCGCCCGCGGTAATCGTTCCAATTTCGACACCTTCAGCACTCAGCGCAGCAAAGGCGACGTCTACAATTCCTATAGTTTTTTCAGGAGTAACAGATCCTGTCGGCGTCGGTCTGGTTACCAATCTCGAGAAGCCAGGCGCAAACATTACTGGCGTTAGTGATCGATGGCCCTTCGAGGCGCAGGTTCTAGCATTTCAACGACTCTTCCCGAACTCCCACCGAATCGGAATGCTGTATACACGTGGCGATGATGTCTCAAAAATCGGCGTGCTGGCCATGAGAGCATTGTCCTCACGGCTCCACTTTACGTTACTTCTTTCTCCTGTTTCTGCCGCCGCCGATGTCTATCCTTCCGCCGTGGCGCTCTTGCGCGATGTTGATACCATATACACGGGAATTGATCACTTGCTCCTGGAAAACCTGGATGGCTTGGTGAAGGCGTCAAGGGAGGCTCACAAACCCCTCTTTGGTGGAGAGTCGGGGAGTGTTGAAAAGGGTGCTGTGCTTGCTCTTTCAATCAATATGACTGACTTTGGGGATCTTACGGCCGACCTGACCGCAAAGGTGCTTAGGGGCGCTAAGCCGGGAGACCTTCCGGTGCGGATTGTATCTAAGGGTGATCTCTTAATCAACAAGTCTGCGGCTCAGCTATTTGGTTTGGATGTATCGGCCCTTAGAGCCAAAGGCGCGACTATAGTATCTAGCCAATAGGGACAAGTAATGCTGCCGAATGTGCTAATCATTCTGGATTCAATCGTTTTCAATACCACGGGCTTGCTCTTTGTCGTGCTGGGAGTCTTCACCCTAATCCGGATGGCCGGATTTCCTGATCTGACTGTTGATGGTTCCTTCACCATTGGGGCAGCGATATACTCGGTGTGCTTGGTGGGC
>DATKFK010000544.1:0-3750 GCA_035544375.1 Thermoanaerobaculia bacterium | reverse complement strand
CCGGGAAACCCGGGGATCATCGAGATCGTCGCCACCCTCGACCAGTGGGGCATCAAGACGATCGGCGATTTTGCCCACCTGCCCGTTTCCCGCGTCACCAGCCGCCTGGGCAACGCCGGCCGCGAGCTGCACGCCACGGCGCGGGGGATCGATCCCCGGCCGCTGATGCCCAGCCAGCCGCCGGCCGCGTTCCACGAGGGCATGGACCTGGAATGGCCGCTGGTGGCGCTCGAGCCCTTCCTGTTCGTGGGCCGGGCGGCCCTGGAGCGCTTGCGCCTGCGCCTCGAGGCCAGCGGCCTTGCCTGCGCCCGGTTGCAGCTGACCCTGCGGCTCGAGCCCGAGGGCCACCAGCAGCGCAGCATCGATCTGCCGGCGCCCACCCGGGACGTCAAGACGCTCCTGACCCTGCTGCGCCTCGACCTCGAGGCCCGCCCACCGGGTGCGCCGGTCGCCGGCTTCACCCTGGCAGCCAGTCCCGACCGCCCGCGGGAGGCCCAGCTGTCGCTGTACGGCCCGGCGGTGCTGTCGCCTGACAAGCTGGCCGCCACTCTCGCCCGTCTCTTCGCGCTCCTCGGTCCCGGCCGCGTCGGCTCGCCGCGCCCGGTCGACGGGCACCGGCCGGAGCGCCTGGCGCTCGTCGAGTACGAGCCGCCACCGCCGCCTCTCGCTTCAGCGTCAGGCCTCCGGCGCGATCCGCGGTGCACGGCGGGGCGCGGCCTGCTGGCGGTGCGCGTGGTGCGGCCGGCGACGGAGATCGAGGTGCTCGTCCAGGACTCGGAAGAAGCTCCCGGCGCCGAGCCCTGCCTGCTCCCTCCCGACGAGATCCGGCCCGTCACCCGCGACGACGCCGCCGCGGGCCTGCGCGTCGGCGGCCGGGTGAAGGTGGCCGCGGGCCCCTGGGGAATGGAGGACGAATGGTGGACCCCCAACCCGGCGGGACGCGACTACTGGGACGTCGAGCTGACGACCGGCGGCCTCTACCGCATCTTCCGCGACCGCGCCTCCGGCGCCTGGTACGTGGACGGGGTCTATGACTGAGAATCACGGGGTCGACGGTTCGATTCCACCCCTGGACACCACGCAAGTTATTGATAACAAATAAGTATGAAGCCAGGCTAGATTGCCGAGTCCCTCCAAGAAATCCGCTTGGGGAGCACCTGGGGAGCATCGCGGTCGAGCTGGCCGGCTCATTTTCCTGACCGCGCCCGTCAGGCGGCGCGGCGATGGCTTGCCGCCCAACGACGGCTGCCGCCACGCCGGCGCCCGGACCGCTTGGGCGTCAGGTCAAGCTCGAGACGGGTGCTCAGCGCCGGACGTATATGCTCGCGTAGGTGGTGAATGTGATTCGACAGACGCTCTGGCCTCCGCGTCGGTCGCCAACGGCTCCAGATCGACGCTCGAGCTCTCGCGTCCGTATGCACAGCAGCAACGATCACTGGAGGGCAGATCGATGACGACCGCCAAAGAGCGCCAGGAGCCGTCCGTTCGCCACCGGCGCCACCCGCGCCACCCGCTCGCCTTCGCCTTGGTCGCCGGTGCCTTGCTGACACAACCGCTCTACGCCGGATGGCGCTCGGTCGGACCCTACGGCGGCACCATCACCGTCGTGGCGGTAGACCCGACGAGGCCGTCGACCATCCTGGCCGGCACGAACCAGGGCTTGTTTCGGAGCGACGACCGAGGCGCGAGCTGGGAACTCACGGCGGGAGACATCTTCTCGATCGTCGGTCCGATCGCGTTCGATCGCCTGCATCCGGGGCGAGTGTATGTGGCAATCAACGCGAGCGTCTTGAGCAGCCGCGACCACGGTCGGACCTGGCACTCCGTTCCACTGCCCAGCGACGACGAGGACGTCACGGTCACCGCTCTTGGGGTCGGTCCTAACGGCAACGTTTATGCCAGCGCCGGCGAGCTGTTTCGATCCGCCGACCGGGGGAGAACCTGGGTGTCGCTCGGCGCCGCTGTGCCGGCCCAATCTGTCGCCACGTCCCTAGCGTTCGACTTCACCTCCGCCGCTCTGTACTCCGTCAGCGCCCAGCTCGATGGCGGGGGCGTTTACCGCAGCCGCGACGGCGGCGTCACCTTCAAGCCCATCGGACTACAGGGAGTGTCGCTCAGCTTCGTCGCGGTGGCGCCGGGCCCCGCCAACGTGCTCTATGCCGGCGGACCGCCGCAGTTCGCCGGCGGACAGGGGGGGTTGTTCCGCAGCACCGACGGCGGCGCCCACTGGCGGGAGATCGACGCCGGGCTGCCGAGCCAGTTCGTGACCTCCGTGGCGGTCCACCCCACCGAGCCGGCGACTCTCTACGTCGGTCTCCAGGCCGACCCTGATGTGGACGTCAGCAGCGGGGGATTGTTCGAGAGCGTCGATGGGGGATCGCACTGGGTGGCGCGACGCACCGGGCTGCCGGCGGATGACGTGCTCTCCGTGGCGCTCGATCCGACAGTTCCTTCCCACGTCTACTCTGGCCTCGGGAACGACGGGGTATTCCGCAGCGCCGACGCCGGCGGCCATTGGTCCTGGGCGAACACCGGCTTGGCACTCTCCACCATTGACAACCTGGTCATCGATCCCGAGCGGCCCGACACGGTCTATGCCAGGACGCTGGACAAGGGGCTCTACAAATCGACCAATGCCGGCCGCTCCTGGCAGCTCGTCAACGACCGCGTCGCCGGTGACACCCCCTTCGCCACTTACTCGGTGCTCCTTGACCCCCGCCACACCGCCACGGTCTACGCCAGCGTTGAAGGCCGCGTCGAACGCAGCGACGACGGTGGTCAGAGCTGGAGGCGCATCGACAACGGCGAGCGCAGAAAGTTCGGGGGTCCCTTGGCGCTCGATCCTCACGACCCCTCAACGCTGTACGTGGGAGGTGTAGTGGGGGTCTCGAAGAGCACGGACGGCGGCGATACCTGGTCGGACCCGGTCGTGCTCCAACCGTTGGCAGATCCCTACCTTCTCGCGGTGAGCCCAGCGCCGCCCTACAAGGTCTATCTCTCGGCATTCGACGAGACCGAACTCTTCGAGAGCTCCGACGCCGGCGCAAGCTGGGTGCCAATCGGCCCCTTCTTCCGCCAGTTGGTTCCGGATCCGGCGAGCGCTAACGTGCTGTATGGGTTGGACTACTTCTGGCATCTGTTGAAAAGCACCGACGGCGGGTTGAGCTTCGCCGGTACTCCCGCCGGCGGCCTCCTCTTCGGCACACTGGTGAGGGATCCGGTGACGCCATCGAGGCTCTACGCCGTGCTACTGGGCGAGGGGAAGATCATCGCCAGCGACGACGACTTCGCCACTTCGCAACAAATTGGCGCTGACATCATTGGCCAGCCCTTTGCGCTGGCGATCGATCCCGACGTGCCGAGACGCCTCTGGGCAGGCTCTCAGTACGGCGTCTTTGTCTTTGATCCCTGATGGATGCTTCTACCACGGCGGCGATCAGCTGTATCGCCTTTCCGGTGGTGCCCGGCCTCTGGCACCTCCGGTGCCTCAGATCCATCGCCGAGAGCTAGCGCGGCGAGCAGTTCCGGGTCGGCGTGCCAGCCGAAGAGGGCGTCGGTCGAGGGGTGGCGGACGGCACAGGAGGTCCTGGGGGAGTGGACCGGCTCGAGCTAGGCGGCGCCGGCCGGAAGCTCCTCGGCGGCGGTCATCCACAGACGCAGGTGGGCGAGAGCGATCTGGCGGGCTGCTGCCGGATGACATCGGGGTCCATGCCGTTCCGACCCTGCTCTGCTGCCCACGAGATGAAGCAG
>DATKFK010000543.1:0-3591 GCA_035544375.1 Thermoanaerobaculia bacterium | reverse complement strand
CCTGCCGCCCCAGGGTCGCGAAGCGCCGGTTCAGCACCGCGAGGCCGAGCTGCTCGACGATCTCGCGGTGGCGTTTTTCGAGGCTGTCGGGCGTCAGGTCCGGCGGCGTCACCCAGGCAAGCTCGATGCCGGCCGGGGCGCCGGGCTCGACCGCCAGCTGGAAGTTCGGACCCTGCGCCGTGACCTTGCCGAGATCCGGGTCGGCGCCGGCCTCGCCCTTGCCCTGCCAGTCGGCGAAGCGGGCCTTGATCTTGGCCTCCATCGCGGCCGGGTCGACGTCGCCGACGATGACCAGCGTCGCCCGCTCGGGGCGATAGTACTTGCGATAGATGTCGGCGATCAGGTCGACCTTGGCGTTCTGGATCACCGGCACCAGGCCGATCGGGAAGCGCTCGGGCGGCCGCTGGCCGGCCATCAGGAAGTCGAACCGCTGCTTGGTGATGCGGTAGCTGGGGGTGTCGCGCAGCCGCTCCTCGGAGAGGATGACGCCGCGCTCCTGGTCCATCGCGCCCTGGTCGAGCGACAGGTTGCCGGCGATCTCGCGCAGCAGCATCAGCGAGGTGTCGACGGTCTGGTCGTCGGATTTCGGCAGGTCGAACTTATAGAGCGTCGAATCGAAGCCGGTCTGCGCGTTGGTGTCGGCGCCGAACGCCAGGCCCAGCCGCTCCAGGTCCTTCACCATCTCGCCGCGGGTCGGCACGTTGGTCGAGCCGTTGAACGCCATGTGCTCGAGGAAGTGCGCCAGGCCCTGCTGGTCGTCGCGCTCCATCAGCGAGCCGACGTCAAAGTTCAGCCGCATTGAGACCTGACCTGGAGGGGTCGCATTGTGCATGATCGCGTACCGCATCCCGTTGGGGAGGGCGCCGAATCTGATGCTCGGATCCGCCTTCAGGTCGGAATGGGCCTGCGGCCATTCTCCGACCGGGAGCTTCGCCGGCGCGCCGGAAACGCTGTCGTGGGCCGTTGAATCCCGACCCGAGAGCGTAACCGCGGAGGCCGACGTGGCGTATGCGTACAAGGCGAACGGCGCCAGGGCGGCGAGAGCCACACGCGTGAGTTTATCCATCAAGGTCCTCGTGACGCTCCCCGCTGCCGGCGCGGACCATGTCCGGGACGTCGGGCCAGTTCAAGGCGGCGAGTTGTAGCGCCGGATGACCCCCCTGCAACGATCTGCAATAGAGCCGAAACCGGACCGCCCTACGGCCGACACCGCCATGGGAGGCTTGGCGCCGCAACGATCGTTCGACCCGGACGGCGCGGTGATCCCGCTGGGCCCGACCCAGAAGGCGCATTCCGGGCTGACCGCGCGCAAGGGCGAGGGCGTCTGCCAGCTGGAGCACGCCGCGCGCATGCTGGCCCCGCTCGGGCCGCCGGTGGTGGTCTTCAACGCCTCGCATTCCGGCAGCCGGCTCCTGGCGCAGATGCTGAAGCGGCTCGGCGTCTTCATGGGCTCGAACCTGAACGAGAGCGAGGACAGCCTCGATCTGTTCGACCTGGTCCGCTACATCGTCGAGCGGCACGCGCCCGATTTCTCGACTCTGTTCTGCCACGGCGATGTCTCGCTGCCGTACCGGGCCGAGGCGGCGCTGATCGCTCACCTGGCCGATCGGCCGGCCGGCCAGCGCTGGGGCTGGAAGCTGCCGGAGACCGGCCACGTGCTGCCGGTGATGTCGCGATTGTTTCCCGAGGCGCGCTGCATCCACCTGGTGCGCGACGGGCGCGACGTCGCCTTCTCGCCGTTCCTGGCCCCGAAGGCCGCCTTCTGGCGCAAGATCTACTTCAACGACGACCGCATCGGCTCCTGGCGCGGCCACGCGATGAGCCAGCGGGCCTACCGGACGCACGGTCATGTGTTCAACGCCGCGCGCTGGGTGAACAGCGTCACCCTCGGCCGCGCGCACGGCGCGATGCTGGGCGAGCGGTACCTGGAGGTCCGCTACGAGGCGCTGGTGGCCGACCCGGCCGGCGAGCTCGCCCGGCTGGCGGCTTTCCTGGGCGTCGAGCCACCGTCGCCGGCGCTCGCCTGCGCCGACGTGCGCTCGCAGTCGGTGGGAAAGTGGCGCCAGCGGCCGGCGCGCGAGATCGAGGAGGTGAGGGCGGTGCTGGAGCCGACGCTGGCCGCCTTCGGCTACGCCTGGAACGATCGTCCGCCCGGCCAGTCGCTGGCCGCGAAGCTCTCCCAGTGGCTGGGAAGTAGGGTGTCGGCCGGGCTGAACACCGAGCCCGGGGGGCTGGGGGGGCTGTTCAGGGTCCGAGACCGGCGCTGATCGCCCGACCGACGCTGCTCTTGTCGCAACCGCTTGCGGCCCCGAAAAGACCGGACTTTGGCCCTTTGAAGGCGGGATGTGCCCGGCGGGTTACAGCCCAGGCCAGATCGTCACAGGCGCCTTCATGGGCTCTTGCCCAGATAGCAATGTTGGTCGAACAATGGCCTCAAGTTAGTGCTTGGCGGCCGCGCATGTGGCCGCCGGGGAGCGGGGAAGGCCCGCGGTTGGCGTCACGAGGGCGAGCCCTCGGCGCGGTGAGCCTTGAATAGTACGCCGGCGAGGGCGGCTCCTGATGGGGCCGCCTTCTTGCTTTTCGGGCCTAGCCCTTCGCTTGAAAAAGGCGACGCCCTCCTCCCGCGAGGGAGAAGGGCGCCTTACTCAGGACTTCGAAGCGACTGGTCTTAGTACCGGTCGCGGTCGTCGCCGTAGCTGTGGCGGTCATCGCGCGGGGCCGCCGCCGGCGGGTCGCTGCGGCCATCCCAGCGATACGCGTCGGCGCGGGTGTTGGCGTTGTTGCTCCGCAGGTTGTCGTAGGCCGGGATGTAGGCCCCGGTGACGCCCGTGGTGACGTTCTCGCCGAGCGGGTCGAAGCGCATGCACGCTTCCGGCCCCGGCATGCCGTAGAGGTTGGCCACCATCTCGACCGCGGCGCGCTCGATGACCGAACGGACGCCCAGCTGCAGGGGCTCGGTCGCCCCTTCGCCGGCGCCGACCGCCACCGTGTTGCCGCCCCAGAACGAGAACACCCCGACGCCGATCTGATGGGCGACGATCTGCTTCTGGTAGGAGATGACGTCCACCACCTCGAGGGTGCGGGTGTTCACGAGCCGCAAGTCCAGGCCGATGTTCATCACGTAGGTCGAGCCGCCGATCTGGCCGACCGCGCCGGCGTTGCTGGCGCTCCAGCTGCTGCCGCCCGCGGCCTGAACGCCGTTGGAGCGGATGTTGAAATTCAGCTCGGTGATGCCGCCGGCGACGTAGAAGTCGGAGCCGGGCACCTGGCCGGCCATGATCTGGCGATAGTCGGCGGGCGCATGGCCGCCGGCCACTGGCCGGTCGGAGACCAGTCGCGAGTTGGCGTACTTCAGCTCCAGCTCGGAGACCGAGGTGTCGTAGCGCTCCACCAGTGGCACGCCGGCCTTGGCGAAGGCGCTCATCGCCATCAGCGACGCCCCTTGCGTGATCTTGCGGCCCGAGCCGTCGGCTTCGAGCTTGCCGGTGTAGTCGGCGATGCGGCCGATCGCCAGGCGCGGCGCATTCAGGCTGTGCGCCCGGGCGAACGCGGCCTCACACACCAGCGCCTCGGAGTAGGGCGTCGGGTTGG
>DATKFK010000542.1:0-5686 GCA_035544375.1 Thermoanaerobaculia bacterium | reverse complement strand
GGGGTGGCGGGAGTGCCCAACGCGCGGACGGCCGGCGCGGTGCGCGCGCTCGCGCTGCTCCGCGGCGGGGCCGGCGGCGCCGAGACCGTGGCCGGCCTGCAGGACGCCCTCGAGCGCGACCGCGCCGCTGGCGCCTCCGGCATCGAGCCCGAGGACCTCTGGGCCGTGGAGCGCGACCTGCCCTACAGCGTCGAGCTGCGCTTGGGCCGCTCGGGGCCGGCGGAGCTCGATGCGGTGCTGCGGCGTCGCGGCGAGGAAGCCGGCGGCAGCCGGCAACCCGGACCCGGCGAGGAGGCGGACGCCGTCCCCGCCAACCAGCCCTGCCGCCCGCTCTGGGCCGAGGAGCTGGAGGCCGACCTGCGACGCTACCTCGCCGCGCGCCTGCCCGCTGCCGAGCTGCCGCTCGGCGTCATGGTGGTGGCGGCGATCGCCGTGCCCGCCGCCCGGCACGCGGAGACCGTGCGATGATGCTCGGCGCGTCGCCGGTGCCGGCGCCGGGGCGGCGGCCGGCCCGCGGGCGGGCGCCGCGGCTCCTCGCCATCGGGCTGAGGCTGAGGCTGAGGCTGGGTCTGGCGCTCGCCCTGCTGCCGGCGCTGCGGGCGCTGCCCGCGGCGGCGGACGAGGCTGCCATCCTCGCCAACCTCAAGGCCTTCTTAGCGACCGCCGACCCCAGCCGGCGCGCCGCGCCCGCGGCAAGCATCGAGGCCGACCCCGCCTACGCCAGGCAGCGGCTGCCCGAGTGGCTGCACCGCCTGAACCTCTACAGCGTGCCCGCCATGCCCGCCATGTCCACCATGCTAGCGCCGCCGGCGCTTCAGGCCTCGTCCGCCGCCGGCGCGCCGCGGCTGCGCGTCGCGGTCGGGTTCGGCCAGGAGCGCGAGGTGGCGCTGCGCCTGCCGCGCGGCTATGACCCCGGCCGCCCCTGGCCGCTGATCTACGCGCTCCATCCGAGCGGCGGCAGCGGGCCCCGGTTCATCGCTTTCGTCGAGCGGCTGCTCGGCGGCAAGGTCGAGGACTTCGTGGTCGCCGCCCCGACCGGCTACCATCAGACCTCGCTCGACGCGCCGCCGCCTTTCACCGTCGACCACCTGGCCATCCTGCTCGCCGTGCGCCAGGCGGTGCACGTCGACAGCGACCGCGTCTACGCGCTCGGCTACTCGCTCGGCGGCTATGCCGCCTGGGCGGTCGCCTGCCTGCACTCCGACCAGCTCGCCGGCGCGGTGGCCCTCTCGAGCGCGTTCTGCGTGCCGCCGGCGGACGATGGGCTCTGGCGGACGATGCTTCCCAACTTCGCCCACCTGCCGGTGCTCAACGTCTGGGGGGCCGAGGACACGCTCGCCGTGCTCGGCGCCCGCACGCTCGAGCCGGTCGGCGGCATCGCCGAGATGAATCGCAGGCTGGTGGCGTGGACCCGCGGCATGTCCCTGCCGCTGCGCAACGTCGAGGTTCCCGGCCGCGGTCACGGCGGCGCCGAGCCGCCACGGGCGGCGCTGCTCGCACTGCTCTCCGCCCGCCGCGAGCATGCGCCGCCGGTGGTCGAGCACAACTTCCGCCACCTCTCCCAGGGGCACGCCTACTGGCTCGAGGCCGGCAGCTGGCTGGGCGGCCACTGGGGCGCCGAGCCTCCCGCCTATGCCAGGCAGCCCCGCGAGAGCGACGACCAGGCGTTCGGCCGCGCGGCCGGGGCGCTGCTCGGCTGGCTGCGCGGCGAGATCGCCGGCCAGACCCTGGCCGTCGAGCGCCGCCACGTCGGCGAGCTCACCGTCTGGATCGGCGACGGCATGATCGACTGGGGCAAGGACGTCACCGTCAAGGTCGCCGGCCGCCAGGTCTTTTCCGGGAGGCTGCGGCCCGACCTGCTGGTCTGCCTCACCCAGGCGGCACGCACCTTCGACTTCGACCGCCTGCGCTGGGCCGGCGTGCGGGTGGACGCGCGGCTCGCGGCCCGGCCGGTCACCGGCAAGACGGCGTTCGGGGCGCTGCTGTCCGAGGACCAGGAGCCATGAAACGAGTGCACGCGAGCAACGATCGCGGGCTACGCGCGGAGCTCGAGAACCGCCGCGGCCGGCGGCGCGATGGGCAGCTCGCTCGGGTCGTCGACGACCAGGCTCATCAGCATGCCGTTCTCCTCGAAGAGCAGCCCGCGCTCCGCGAGCGCGGCGAGCGCGCGCTCGATCTCGGCTGCCGGCACGGGCGCGAGCCGCTCCTGAAGCTGCGCCGGACGCTGTTGCTGGCCGAGGGCTTCCAGCAGGCGCAGGCCGACCGCGCCCACGCGGTGCTCGACGGCGCTGCCGGAGCGCGAGTCGTAGACCACCCGCTCGCCGCCCCGCTGCCGGATCGAGAGCTCCGGCTTGAGCCGGCCGTCGCGCTGCTCCCAGCGCGTCCGCCAGTGATCGATCCCCTGGCGCAGCCGGCCGAGCCACTTCGCCGTGTTGCGACGGTAGTCGGCGTCGAAACGCTGGTCGACGAAGAAGTAGCACATGGCGGCGAGGTCCTCGCGGCTCCAGGGATAGACCATCTCGTAGAAGTCGCAGGGCCGGAGCTCGAGGCCGTGCTCCCTGGCCGCCGAGTGGTAGGGGCTGAAGCGGTCGAAACGCACCGGGAAGGAGCCGCTCGGCGGCGGCAGGTGCACCAGCCGCGGCAGGTCGGCGCAGTACTTGGCGTACACCTCCTCGGGCTCGTTGGGGAAGCCCACCAGCAGGTTCCACGCCGCCTCGACGCCGTGGCGCAGGCAGTGCTTGAGGAACCGGAGGTTCTGGAACGAGGTGGTGCCCTTGCGCATCAGCTTGAGCGTCGAGGTGGCCAGCGCCTCGATGCCGGGCTGGATCTTGGTCACCCGGGCGCGGGCCAGGACCGCCATCTCCCGCTCCTTGAGGTCGGCCTTGACCTCGTAGAACAGCGACACGTGGTCGGGAGCCTCGAGGTGCGGCAGGACGTCGGTCAGGTACTCGCGCGGCAGGATGTTGTCGACCGAGCGGAACTCCGAGGCCCGGGAGGCATAGCGGTCGAACAGCCCGTGCAGCAGCGCCAGGGCCTTCTCGGCGCGCATCGCGCGGTAGCTCATGGTGCCGCCGTTCAAGCCGCAGAAGGTGCAGTGCGAGCGCTCGCCCCACCAGCAGCCGCGCGAGGTCTCGAACGGGATCTTGGGCTCGATCGGCAGGCCCGGGAGCTTCTCGTCGAGCTCGGCAAGGTAGCCGTCGTAGTCGAGCGGCACGTCGCGGTCGATGTCGAGCTCGTCGCCGATCTCGCGCTCGCCGCCGGCGACCGCAAGCGCCAGCTTGCGCCGCGAGAACACGCCGCGGATGCCGTGGCAGTCGTCGCGCCGGCCCGTCAGCAGCAGGTCGAGGAAGCGCGGGAAGCTGGCGAGCGCCGGACCGGAGAAGACGAAATCGACCCATTCGACGCGGCGCGCGATGACCGCCCCCATCGACGACTCGCAGTTGGCGCCGCCCATGACCACGACGATGCCGGGGTTGCGTTGCTTGAGCCGGCGCGCCAGGGCGAAGACCGCCACGTTCTGGCAGAACATCGAGGTGAAGCCGACGACGTCGAAGCGATCGAGGCCGTAGCGGTCGACGAGCTGGTCGAGGAACTCTCCGACCGTCTCGCGCTTGGCGGCGAGCTGGCCGCGGAACAGCTCGAGGTGGGCGCGATCGGCCGCGAAGTGGCGCAGCAGGTACTGCTCGGGATCGTCGGGCATCTCGGGGAACGCCGCGCGCTTGAATACCCAGTCGCCGAGGCCCGAGGTGTTGGCCTGCACGGATTCGGCGACGATCGAGCAGAGCTCGAGCCCGAAGAAGGGGACGAAGTCGAGGTTGAGATGGAAGACCCGGCTCTCGACCCTCCCGGCCAGCCGGTCCTTGACCACCGCGTCCAGCTGGGTGAGGGCGATCGAGGGGATGTCGATCGCGCCGAAGGGCATGTTGACGAGCGCCACCTGGTGCATCGGTTCGGGCATCCGCGTCCAGCCTCCTGCCAGGGTTCTGGCCTTGATGACCGCTAGCTCACCGGGATGTTACGTATGGTAACAAGAGCCATCGAGCCGTCGCCGCGCCGGCGCCTGCCGGACGCGGCCTTCCTCCATCAAAGGGTGCGGGAATGGAACGACACCGCGACGTGCTGGCCGCGGACCGGCGGCGCGGGCAGGGACGCCAACCTGCAGCTGCTCTTCGAGGCCCAGGCGGAGCGCTCGCCCGCCGCGCCGGCGCTCGCCTCCCCCTGCCCGCGGGCGACGGGGGCGATGCCGGCGATGGCGCCTGGCGCCGAGCGCCTGACCTACGGCGAGCTCAACGCCCGCGCCAACCGCCTGGCCCACGCTCTCCGCCGCCTGGGGGTCGGGCCTGAAGCGATCGTCGCCGTCGCCATGGAGCGCTCGCCGGCGATGATCGTCGCCCTGCTCGGCATCCTCAAGGCGGGGGGCGCCTACCTGCCGCTCGATCCGACCTATCCGCGCGAGCGCCTAGCCTTCCTGCTCGCCGACTCGGGAGCCAGGCTCGTGCTGGCGCAAGAGAAATGGCGAGCCAAGCTGCCCGCGGGCCCGTCAAGGGTCCTCGCTCTCGCCGACGGCGGCGGCGGCGGCGATTGGGAGGGCGGAGAGGGCGAGGAGGCGAACCCTCCCTGCGCGACCGTGCCGCCGAACGCGGCGTACCTCATCTACACCTCGGGCTCGACCGGCTGGCCCAAGGGCGTGCTCAACAGCCACGCCGCGATCGCCAACCGGCTGCTCTGGGGCCAGCGGACCTGCCCCCTGGAAGCCGGCGACCGGGTGTTGCAGAAGACGCCCTTCACCTTCGACGTCTCGGTGTGGGAGATCTTCGGGCCGCTCGTCGCCGGCGCCGAGCTAGTCATGGCGCGCCCCGAGGGCCATCGCGACAACGCCTACCTGGTCGAGGTCATCCGCGAGCGGCGGATCACCACCATCCACTTCGTGCCCTCGATGCTCGGCCCCTTCCTCGACAGCCTCGACGGGCAGGGCCGCGACTCCTGCCGCTCGCTGCGGCGGGTGATGGCGAGCGGCGAAGCCCTGACCGGCGACCTCGTGGCGCGCTTCCTGGCGCGGTTCGGGGCGGCCGGACCGGACGGCGCGCCGGCGGTGCCGCTGCGCAACCTCTACGGCCCGACCGAGGCCGCGGTCGAGGTGAGCTCGTGGCCCTGCACGCGCCGGGACGCCGACCGCGCCGTGCCGATCGGCCGGCCGATCGCCAACCTGCGCCTCCACGTCCACGACGGTGACCTCCGCCTCGCCGGCGCCGGCGCCTCGGGCGAGCTGCTGATCGGCGGCGCCGGGCTGGCACGCGGCTACCTCGGGCGGCCGGAGCTCACCGCCGAGCAGTTCGTGCCCGACCCCTGGACCGACGAGCCGGGCGGCCGCCTGTATCGCACCGGCGACCTCGCGCGCCATCGCGGCGACGGCGCGATCGAGTACCTTGGCCGCCTCGACCACCAGGTCAAGGTGCGCGGCTTCCGCATCGAGCTGGGCGAGATCGAGGCGGCGATGCGGCGCTTCCCCGGCATCGCCGAGGCGGTGGTGGCGGCGCGCGACGACGGCCCCGGCGGTGCCGCCCGCCTCGTGGCCTACTACCTGCCGGCGCCGGCGGCGCCGCTGCCGGCGGTCGAGGAGTGGAAGCGCTTCCTCGGCGAGCGGCTGCCCGAGCACATGATCCCCTCGGCGTTCGTGGCCCTGGAC
>DATKFK010000541.1:0-3157 GCA_035544375.1 Thermoanaerobaculia bacterium | reverse complement strand
TGGCGTGAACGGCTGGAAGCTAAGACCCTACCTCAACCGGTTGGAAGTCGAACCCTACACGGCTGACGAAACGAAGGCCGCCTCCCTGGGATCGGAGCTTGATGGTTTCCTGGTCGATTACGCGGCTAAGGGCACCCGCGTCGAATCAGACGGCATCGAAAAAGTAGAGGGCCGCGATACCTATAAGCTCAAGCTGACTTTGAAGAGCGGCGACGTAACCCGCGTATGGGTCGATACGCAGACCTTCCTGGAAACCAAGATACAGGGGCAACCCCGGCGGCTCGACGGTGTCGACCATCCTGTGGAGGTCTACTACCGCGATTATCGCAACGTGAAGGGCCTCGAGATTCCGTTTGTTCTGGAAACGAGAGTACTCCCGGTCGCGAGGTCAGCCTTGGGGCCGGATACGCCGGTTCCCCCGGAGAAGACGCTGATCGAGAAAGTGGAGATAAACCCCAAATTCGATGCAGGGCTGTTTTCCAAGCCGGCAGTCCCCACTAAAACCGCTGCAAAGTAGGGACTAGCTCTCCGCTCTGAGCCCGGCGCACTGATCGCTCGCCGAGCGACACGATCTTTTCTCCCGGGATGTGCGCAAAGTCCGGACCAGGCTGGCCACCGCGGCTAGCATGCCTTCCTGGCGCAGGTCATGGGACATATAAAGATGAGAATTCGTCACATCGTTCTTCTGTGCAGCGCTGCTGCAGTGCCGCAGCTCGCCCTGGCGGATCTCTCCGTCACCAATCCGGCGGGCCTCGGGCAGATGCACGCGTTGCTCGACTTCTGCAGCCAGACGAATCCGCAGAATTCCGCCTCCTTCCAGGCAGAATGGAAGAGCATCGTGGGGAACCAGGCGAGCCTGCTCGCCCAGCTCGAACAGAATTCCGCGTACAAGCAGCAATACGCCGACCTCACCAGCGAGCTGCTGAAGCTGCCAAAGGGCGAGACGCAGACGATCTGCGCGGTCAGCGCAGCAGCATGGAACGGCGCCGTGGTGAGCGAGCACGGAGACCACGGCAAGGACGATCGGGACTCGAAGCCCGCGAAGCCCGACAAGGGCTCGGAGCCGGCGCACAAGCCCGGCCAGTCGGACCGCTAACGTACCGACGCGCGCGACACTGCTCGCGGCCGCCGCGATAAGCTGCGGCAATGCGCGGCCGCGGTGCCAGTTGCGTCTGAGTTGGTAATTGGGGCACCCGGGGCCCAAGATGAATAAGACCGGACCTGAGGCGCTAGCTTGAACAGACTCATCATCAGGCTCGCGTCAGCTGCGCTGCTGATCCCGGCCGTCGCGATCCTCCCCATCCGGGCTGCCGACCTGCCGGAAGCGAGCGTCGGCGAGTCGATCTACCTGCACGGGATGCTCGCACCGGATAGCCCGGTCGTGGGCGCGCGCGAGAACGGCATCCCCGCCAAGGGCGCCGACGCCGCGTGCGTCAACTGCCACCTGCGCAGCGGACTCGGATCGAGAGAGGGGGAAATCTTCATTCCCCCGGTGACCACCGATTACCTGTTTCACGATCCCTCGCACACGGGTGCCGATGCGGTACTGCCCTACGTCGAGAGCATGCACCGTCGCTCGCCCTACACGCCGGCCACTTTGCAGCGCGCCATCCGCGAGGGCCTGGACTCCGACGGCCGTCAATTGGGCTACCTGATGCCGCGCTACGCGCTCGGCGATCGCGAAATGGCGGATCTGCTCGCCTATCTGAAGAAACTCTCGGTCCACCAGAGCCCGGGGATCACAGACGGCGTACTGCACTTCGCCACCATCGTGACCCCTGACGCGAATCCGGTGAAGCGCTCCGGAGTTCTCGACGTCCTGCAACACTACGTCACGGAGTACGACTCCTTCCCCATCGGGCCGCAGCCGCGGATGTGGACCTCGGGCAAGGCCGCTCCGGCCAAGAGCATGTACATGGCGCACCTGCGATGGCAGCTGCACGTGTGGCAGCTCGAGGGCCCCGCAGAAAGCTGGCGCGCCCAGCTCGAGGGGCATCTCAAGCGCGAGCCGGTGTTCGCCGTGCTTTCCGGCCTCGGTGGGAGCAACTGGGCGCCGGTCCACCAGTTTTGTGAGGAAGAGCGCGTGCCGTGTCTCTTCCCCAACGTCGAAGTGCCGGTAGTAGGCGAGGGCGGTTTCTACTCTCTCTATTTCTCAAGGGGAGTACTGCTCGAGGCAGATCTGATTGCGAATCGCCTGGGCGCAGAGCCGAAGGCGGAGGGGCTGGTGGTCGACCAGATCTACCGTCGGGGCGACAGCGGCGAGCGCGCGGCGCAGGAGCTCGCCGCTACCCTACAAACCCAGGGCGTCAAGGTCCGCGATCACGCGCTGGCGCCGGGTGGCAAGGGGAAGGGGCTCTCGGCAGCGCTCCACGACGCGGCGGGCACACAGGCGCTCGTTCTTTGGCTGCGGTCCGACGACGTAGGTGCCCTCGGTACGCCGCCCGCGCATGCGAAGGTGTTCATATCGGGCCTCATGGGAGGCCTCGAGGACACACCCCTCCCGGCCGGCTGGCGCGAGTCAACATATCTCGCCTTGCCGCTCGACGTGCCGAGCCGCCGCGGGGTGCGCCTCGACTATCCGCTGGGCTGGTTCCACTTCCGCCACATACCGATCGTCGCCCAGCAGGTGCAGTCGGACACCTTCCTCGCCTGCACTCTGGTTTCCGAAGTCATGAAGATGCTCTCCGACAGTTATGTCCGCGAGTACCTAATCGAGCAGCTGCAGGGCATGCTCGAGCACCGCCTGATTACCGGCTACTACCCCCACCTGGCTTTGAGCTATCACGAGCGATTCGCCTCGAGGGGCGGCTACATCGCGCATTTCACGCCTGCGGGCACTGGAACGCGCCTGGTCGCCGATGGCGACTGGACCGTACCCTGAGGGGCGGCGAGGACCGACGGTACAGCGCGCGCTAGCTCCGCGGTAGGGTTTCACGGTAGGGAGCTGGAGACTTCCCCCGGGGGTGACGGGGCAATCGGCGTAAGTGTTCGACGGACGTGTTGGCCCTATCGTAGGGGCGTGAAAAAGAAAAACAAACGCGCCTTGGTCGCAGTGAGCGCGACCCGCGATGGCTGGCGGCGAAATCTGCTCCTCGCGTTCGCAATCGGCGCAGCACTGCTGCTGGTGGTCGGCTCTGCGGCGCGCGCGAGCGGGCGG
>DATKFK010000540.1:0-5678 GCA_035544375.1 Thermoanaerobaculia bacterium | reverse complement strand
CCATCCCGAAGCCGTGGACGTGTTCCGCAGCCTGCGCCAGGCAAGCGGCCGCGGCGGCCGGCGGCCGAAAGGCGGGCGCCTGGCGGCTCCCGGCACGGCGCGGCGCGGACGTCCGCCCAAGTCGGCAGTGGGCGCCGCCGCGAGCCGCGTCGAAGCGGTCCTGGCACGGCGAGTGCGCGACCTGGAGCGGTTCCGCAAGGACGTCGAGAAGCGATTTGGCGAGCTGGCCAAGGGTCTGCGCAAGCTGATCTGACGGCAGGATCCTGCAATCCACCGACCCCGGTCCGCGCGGATGCGGCCGGGGTTTTTTCATGCGCCGGCGCCGCGGATTTCTCTCGCCCGCGGGTGTGTGATCAAGCGTCCTCCACCTGCTCCAGATGATCCCAGCCGGCCACCGGCAGCTCCGCGGCCTCGCCGTCGGCGATGAGCAGCACGCGCCGTCGCGAGGTGATCGTGCCGATGCGGCGGCAGCCGCAGCGAGCGGGCGGCTCGCTGCCGGCCGGCAGCGTGAAGAGCAAGACATAGTCCTCGCCGCCGCCGAGTGCCAGCTGCTCGGGATCGGCGGCGAGCGCGGCGCACAGGGCCGCGAAGCCAGGGGCCAGCGGCAGCTCGGCGGCCTCGATCCGCGCCCCCACGCCGCTGGCGCCGCAGAGGCGGTGCAGATCACGGGCGACGCCGTCGGAAACGTCGATCGCCGCTCCCGCCTTTTGCGTCGCCAGCCACTTGCCGAGCGCCAGCTGCGGTTGCGGCAGGAGGTGGCGGCGCACGGCGCGGCGAGCGGCGGCGCCGAGCGTGCGCCGCGGGTCCCAACCCTCGGGCAGAAACACCCGTTCGCCGGCAAGGCGCGCACCGGCGCCGATCAGCAGGCGTCCGGCTGCCGACTCGCCGATCGTGCCTCCGAGCCAAAGGTGATGGCCCGGCGCGGCGCCGGCGCGCCGCAGCCAGCGCGCGCCGCGGCGATGGCGGCCGATCAGCGTGAGCGTCGCGATCACCGCCGGGCCGGCGGCGGACGCGCGATCGCGAGCCGACGTGCCGCGGGCGCTCTCGGGGCCGCGCGAGAGGTCGCCGCCCGCGAGCCGCAGCCGGTGGCGCGCGCAAGCCTCGAGCAAAGCGCGGAAGAAACGCCGGTGATCGAAACCGGGCGGTGCCGTCAACGCCAGGAACGCATAGGTCGGCACCGCGCCCATCGCCGCCAGGTCGGAGAGGTTGACCGCCAAGAGGCGCCTGGCGATGACGGCGGCGTCGAGGCCGGGAACGAAGTGCACACCGGCGATCTGGCTGTCGACCGTGACCGCGAAAGGGCCGCCGCCGGGCAGGATCGCGGCGTCGTCGCCGATCAGCGGCGCGCCGCCGCCCGGCGCCTGCCGCGAGGGTTGGCGCCGCGGCCGTCGCGGTGACGCGTGGTGGCGATCGAGCTGCCGCCACAGCCAGCGCAGCAGCCGGTCTTCGCCGCCCCCTTCCCCCATCAACGCACGGCTGCCGGCGGCGGTTTGATCCGGCGCGGCGCCGGCGGCGGCTTGATCGGTGGGCGCGCCTCGGCCGGCGGCGGTTTGATGCGGCGCGCGGTTGGCGGCGTCTTGATCTGGCGCGCCGCCGCCGGCGCCTTGATCTGGGCTGGCGCTTCGGCCTGCCGGGCGGCGGCATCCGCGATCGGCGGCGCCGCCGGTTCGACGGGGGGCAGCAACGCCAGGTCGAGCACCTCTTCCATGTGGTCGACGAAATGGAAGACGAGGCCCTTCTTGATGGTTTCGGGCACCTCGGTGAGGTCGCGGTGGTTGAGCTTGGGGATGATCACCGTGTGCACGCCCGCGAGCTTTGCCGCCAGCACTTTCTCCTTGAGGCCGCCGATCGGCAGGACGTCGCCGCGCAGCGTGATCTCGCCGGTCATCGCCACCCGCCGGTTGACGGGTTTGCCGGTGAGCACCGACAGGATGGCGGAGCCGATGGTGATCCCCGCCGACGGGCCGTCCTTGGGGATCGAGCCCGCCGGCACGTGGATGTGGATGTCGTGGTTGGCGAAATAGGTGGGCGACAGCTCGTGGCTTCCCGCCCAGGAGCGCGCATAACTGAGGGCCGCCTGCGCCGATTCTTTCATCACGTCGCCGAGCTGGCCGGTGAGCAGCAG
Source organism: Thermoanaerobaculia bacterium (assembly GCA_035544375.1). Lineage (GTDB taxonomy): Bacteria > Acidobacteriota > Thermoanaerobaculia > Multivoradales > UBA5704 > JASLEW01. The sequence goes on along the minus strand of DATKFK010000540.1, from coordinate 3,553 downwards.
CTGTCCCTTGCCCGGCACCGCCACCACTTCGATGAACAGCAGGTCGCCGCCGACCGCGGTCCAGGCGAGACCGGTGGCGACGCCCACCCGGTCACGCTCGAGCAGCTCCTCGGCGAAATGCTTGCGCACCCCCAGGAACTCTTCGACCTGGGCCGGGCCCACCGTCACCTGCACGGCTTCGCCGCGCGCCGCCCGCACGGCCACCTTGCGGCAGATGGCGGCCAGCTCGCGCTCCAGGTTGCGCAGCCCGGCCTCCTTGGTGTAGCCCGCGATCACCTGCCGGATGCCGTCGGCCGTGAACGCGATGTGCTCGGCGGTGACGCCGTTTTCCCGCATCTGCTTGGGGACGAGGTGGCGCTCGGCGATCTTGAGCTTTTCCTCTTCGGTGTAGCCGGTCAGCCGGATGACCTCCATGCGGTCGAGAAACGCCGGTTGAATCGGCTCGAGCATGTTGGCCGTGGCGATGAACAGCACGCGCGACAGGTCGTAGGCGAGACCCAGGTAATGATCGACGAAGCTCCAGTTCTGCTCCGGATCGAGCACCTCGAGCAGCGCCGACGACGGATCGCCGCGAAAATCGGCGCCGATCTTGTCGATCTCGTCGAGCACGAACACCGGGTTGCTGGTGCCCGCTTGCCGGATGCCCTGCAGGATGCGCCCGGGCAGCGCGCCAACGTAGGTGCGGCGGTGGCCGCGGATCTCGGCCTCGTCGCGCACCCCGCCCAGCGACAACCGGACGAAGCGGCGGCCGAGCGAGCGTGCGATCGAACGGCCGAGCGAGGTCTTGCCGACGCCGGGCGGTCCGACGAAGCACAGGATCGGGCCGCGCGTGTCCGCCTTGAGCTTGCGCACCGCCAGGTATTCGAGGATCCGTTCCTTGATCTTCTCGAGGTCGTAGTGGTCCTCGTCGAGCACCTGCTGCGCGTGTGCGAGGTCGAGGTCGTCTTCGGAAAGCGTCTCCCACGGCAGCGCCGTCAACCAATCGAGATAGGTGCGGATGATCTGCGTTTCGGCGCTTTCGGGATGGCTGCGTTCGAGCCGCCGGATCTGTCGCTCGAGCTCCTCGCGTCCCTCCTTGCTCAGCTTCTTGTCCTCGCCGAGCTGGCGATAGCCGGCGATCTCCTCGCCCAGCTCCTCGCCCTCGCCGAGCTCCTGCTGAATGGCCTTGAGCTGCTGGCGCAGGAAGTATTCGCGCTGGCTGCGGTCGATCTCGCCGCGCGCCTGCGACGAGATTTCCTGCTGCATGGTGAGCACCTGGATCTCGTGCGCCAGGAGGTCGCTGACCTTGCGCAGCCGTGCCACCACGTCGACGGTTTCGAGGATGTCCTGCGCCTCGGTCAGCTTGAGGTCGAGGTTGCTGGCGGCGAGGTCGGCGAGACGGCCCGGCTCCTCGAGGTTGGCGGCGATCACCATCACCTCCGGAGAGATGCCCTTGCCCAGCGTCACCGCGCGGTCGAGACTGTCCTTGACGCTCCTCACCAGCGCTTCGATCTCCATCGTTCCGGCGGCGGCGGGAGGCTCTTCCAGGCGCTCGATCTTGGCTTGCAGGTAGGGATCCACCTGGCTGATGTGCTTGACGCGCGCGCGCGCCAGCCCCTGTACCAGGATCCGGATGCGTCCGTCCGGCAGCTTGAGCATGCGCATGATCACCGCGGCCGTGCCGACCTCGTGCAGGTCGCCTTCGCCGGGGTTGTCGAGCGTGCCGTCGCGCTGTGCCACCAGCATGATGACGCGGCTCTCGGCAAGCGCGCGGTCGACCGCCAGCACGCTCTTGTCGCGCCCCACCGACAGCGGCAGGATGATGTATGGATAGACGACCGCGTCTTTGAGCGGCAGCACCGGCAGGACGTCGGGGATCTTGATCGCCTCGTCCGGCGACTCCGTACGGCTCATGGGTCCCCCTTGGGCAGCTCCTCGACATGCAAACGGCGAGCCGCCTGGCGCTGGTCTTCGATCTTGGGGAACTCGATGGTGAGCAATCCCGCGGCCAGGCGGGCGGTGCCGCGATGGCTGTTGACCGGCCAGAATAGCTGGATCTCGCGGCCACAGCGTCCGTGGCTGCGTTCCAGGCAGTGGAACTTGATGTCGTCCCCCGGGGCGGGCGCCGGCTTCATGCCCGACACCATCAGCAGCTGGCCCTTGACCTCCACCGTCAGGTCGGCGGCCGAGAAACCTGGCATCTCGACGAGGATCAGGATCGATTTACCGGTATCGACGATATCGACGGCAGGCTGCCAGACGCCGGCCTTGATCTCGTCCTCGGGCAGTCCCATGGCTTCCTGCAGCAGGCGATCGAGCTCGACCTGGAAACGCGACAGCAGGTAGAGCGAAGCATAACGGCCGCTCATCGCGGAGGCTCCGCCGGCTTGGCGGCGCCCGTCGCCGCGGGCTCGCCGGATGCTTCCTTGGCGCCGGCGGCGCCGGGTTGGATCAGGGTCTTGAGCACGTCCATGAAGGCGCCCAGGTCCTCGAAGCGCCGGTACACCGAAGCGAAGCGCACGTAGGCGACCTGGTCGAGCTCGCGCAGCCTTTCCATCACGACCGCGCCGATCTCCCGCGTCGTGATCTCGCGGTCCTCGCGGTCGTGCAGCATGGCCTCGGCCTCGCCGACGATGGCTTCCAGGTTGCGCGTCGCGACCGGCCGCTTCTCGCACGCCTTCTGCAGGCCGGACAGCAACTTCTTGCGGCTGAACTCCTCGCGCGAGCCGTCCTGCTTCACCACCATGTAAGGGATGTCGTCGATCTGCTCGTACGAGGTGAAGCGCCGCCCGCAGCTCACGCACTCGCGCCGCCGCCGGATGGTGACGCCGTCACGGCTCTCGCGCGAGTCGACGACCCGGTCGCGGTTCTCGGAGCAGAAAGGGCACCTCATGGGCGCTCCCCGAGGTCCTCACTCCTTGGCATGCAGGGCGATGTTGAAGCGCAGCAGGAGCTTTTCGAGATCGGCCGTGTCCTTGATCTCGACTTGCAGGTCACGCACCGCGTCGACCACCCGGTGCTGGTCGTCTTCGACCTGGAAGCTCAACAGGATGCGCCGGGCGCGGACGAACTCGGAGCGCTTGAGCGTCATTTCGACGCTGCGGGAGAGCTCGGCGCGCCCATTGCTGGAGGCGCCGGCCTTGGCACGGGCGGGCGCCGTTTGCGCCCCGAGCAGCGCAGCGGCGGAAGGCGGGTGGCCGGCTGGATGGGTCCCGGTTGCCGATGGCGCCGGTTGCATGGCCTCGCGCCGCAGCTTCTCGAGCTCGCTCAGCACGTCGACCGAGCGGCTCTTGCCGGTCGAGACCTTGGTGGAGCGCGGCGCGCCGGTCCCCTGGGCCGCGCCGCCCGCCGGGGCCGGCGGCGGCGAACCCGAAGGAGTGGCAGCGCTCGGCCGGGCCGGAATGGGCGGCGGCGGGATCTGGGCAGGCGCACCGGCCCGCGTGGGCTGGGCAGCCGGAGCGGCCCCGGCGCTCCCCCCCTGCTGCGGGGAAGCCGCCGGCGGCCGCGGCAGTGCCGCCGCCACGGACGCCGCCGGCGCCAGCGGCGCGGCGCCGCCCCCGGGGGCTGCCCCCGC
>DATKFK010000539.1:0-9207 GCA_035544375.1 Thermoanaerobaculia bacterium | reverse complement strand
CGCCGAGGCCGAAGTAGTCGAGGCTCCAGAGCATCATCGGCACCAGGTTGCGGTGGCTCACCGCCACCCCCTTCGGCCGGCCGGTGCTTCCCGAGGTGTAGATGACGTAGGCCAGGTGATCGGCCGACAGAGCTGCCGCCGCGCGCGCCGCCGGCTTTCCCGTCCCGCCCGGCCCCTGGTCGGCATCCACCAAGCACAGCGGCGCCACCGCCGGAACGACGGCCGCCAGGCGCCGCTGGGTGACCACCAGCTCGGCCCGGGCATCGTCGAGCATGAAGCGCAGCCGTTCGCGCGGATTGGCGGGATCGAGCGGCAGCAAGGCGCCGCCGGCGCGCAGGATGGCGAGCAAGCCCACCAGCAGGTCGGCGCCAGGTTCGACGCACAGCCCCACGACGGAGTCCGGCGCGACGCCGCTGGCCGCCAGGCGCCGCGCCAGGCCCGCGGACCTGGCGTCGAGCTCGCCGAAGGTGAGATGCCGGCCGCCGGCGACCGCCGCCACCGCGGCGGAGTGAGCCGCCGCCGCCGCGCCGAAGAGCTGCTGAACCGACCCGGCCGCGGGCCAGGGAGCGCCCCGGCCCGGACCCTCGACCAGCAGTTGCTGGCGCTCCGGCGGGGAGAGCAGCGGCACTTCGGCGAAGCGCCTCCCCGGATCGGCCGCAAGGCCGCCGAGCAGCGCGGCGAAATGCGCGGCCAGCCGCGCCGCGGTCGCCGCCTCGAAAAGGTCGGCGGCATATTCCAAACGTGCAGCGAGCCTGCCTGCCGCTTCCTCGATCGCCAAGGTCAGGTCGAAATTCGCCCAATCCGCTCCGAGCTTGGTGCGGCGAATCGCCAGACCGGGCAACTCGAAGCGCAACGGCGGGACGTTGTGCAATACGAGCATCACCTGGAAGATCGGGGTATGGCGGAGGCTGCGCGCCGGCTGCAGCGCGTCGAGCAGCGCCTCGAACGGCAGGTCCTGGTTGGCAAAGGCGACCGTCGCGGTCTCGCGGACCCGCGCCAGCAGCGCCAGCCAGCTGTCGTCGGGGCGCAGGCGCACCCGCAGGGCCAGGTTGTTGACGAAAAAACCGATGAGACCTTCGATCTGGCTGCGGTTGCGGTTGGCGACGTAGGTGCCGACGCAGAGGTCGTCCTGGCCGCTGTAGCGGTGGAGCAGGGCGTCGAAGGCCGCGAGCAGGACCATGAAGAGGGTGGCGTGCTCGCGCGCCGCCACCTGGCTGAGCGCCTGGGAAAGCTCCGCCGAGAGCTCGAAATGGCGATTGGCGCCGCGGTGGCTTTGCACCGCCGGCCGCGGCCTGTCGGTGGGCAGGTCCAGCACCGCCACACCGGCCAGCTGCTCGCGCCAGACGGCGGCCAGGCGCTCGACCGTCTCGCCGCGCAGCCATTCGCGCTGCCACGCGGCGAAATCCGGATACTGGACCTCGAGATCCGCGAGCGGCGACGGCCGGCCGGCGACGAAGGACGCATAGAGCGACGACACCTCCCGCACCAGGACGGCGATCGACCAGCCGTCGGAGATGATGTGGTGCATGGCGATCAGCAGCGCGTGCTGCCGCTTGCCCTCGCGCACCAGCCAGGTGGACAGCAGGGGGCCGCGGCCGAGCGCGAAACGGAGATGGGTCGAGAGACCGTGCAGGCGGCGCAGCTCGGCCCGCCGTGCCGGCGGCGACAACGCCGCCAGGTCGAGACACGGCAGGTGCAGGTGCGGTGCGGGAGCGACCACCTGGCAGGGTTTGCCGCCGGCCGCCGCGAAGGTCGTGCGCAACGACTCGTGCCGCCGTACGACCTCGCGCAGGGCCGCCGCGAGCGCCGGCACGCCAAGCTCGCCGCGCAGGTCGAGCGCCGCCACCATGTTGTAGACCGGGGTGCCGGGCTCGATCTGGTCGAGGAACCAGATCCGCTCCTGGCCGAAGGAGAGCTCCATGCCGGCGCCATCCCGCGGCCGCCGGCGGATCGGATGCTCCCCGGGCTCGGGTTGGCCGCGCCGGGACAGCTGCTCGAGGAAGCGCTGCAGCTGCTCGGGCTGGAGCGCCGAGAGGCGCTGCGCCAGGTCGGTCATCCGGCCGGGCTCCCGGCGGCAGGGCTCGCCGTTTGCGTCCCGATCTCCACCTCGGCCAGCAGCTGCTCGGCGGTCTCCGTGCCGGCGAGCTCGACGAGGCGCTGCGCCACGACGCGGGCAAGCTCGCCGACGGAGGGAGAGGCGAAGACCTCCCGCAGCGGCAGGCGGACGTGGAAGCGGTCCCTGATGCGCGACAGCAGCTGACTGGCGAGCAGGGAATGGCCGCCGAGCTCGAAGAAGTTGTCTTCGACCCCGATCGCATCGACGCCCAGCAGCTCGGCCCAGATCGCCGCGAGGTGCGCTTCGATCGCCGTGCGCGGAGCCGTGGCAGCCGCTCCGGATGGCTGCTGCCCAGGCGGTGGCAGGGCCCGCCGGTCGAGTTTGCCGTTCGGTCCCAAGGGAAGCTCGTCCAGGGTGACGAAGGCAGCAGGCAGCATCGGCTCCGGCAAGCGCTCGCGCAGGGCAGCGCGCAGCGCGGCGGCGGTGGGACCCGGGGCGGCGGCGGGCACCACGTAGGCGATCAGCCGGCAGCCGCCGGTCGCTGCGTCGCCGGCAACGACGGCGGCGGCACGCACGTCGTCGCGCTCGAGCAGCGCCGCCTCGACCTCTTGCGGCTCGATCCGGACGCCGCGGATCTTGACCTGGTGGTCGAGCCTGCCCAGGAACTCGATGGCGCCGTCCGGCCGGTACCGCGCCAGGTCGCCGGTGCGGTACAGCCGCGCCCCGGCCTCGGAGCCGCAGGCGTCAGGCACGAACCTCTCGGCGGTGAGGTCGGGCCTGGCGAGATAGCCGCGCGCCAGGGCGACGCCGCCGATGTGCAGCTCGCCGGGCACGCCGATCGGCACGGGGCGGCCGCCGTCGTCGAGAAGCCGGATGCGGACGTTGTCGATCGCTCGCCCGATCGGTAGCGACGCCCCTGCCTGCCGCGGCCGGCAGCGCCAGGCGGTGACGTCGACCGCCGCCTCCGTCGGGCCGTAGAGGTTCTCGACGCGGCAGCCCAGCTCGTCATGGCAGCGCTGCGCGAGGCCCGGCGGCAAGGCCTCGCCGCTGCACACCACGAGGCGCAGCGAGGCCGGCGCCGGCGCCGGCGGCTCGGCCGCCTCGAGGAAAGCCTGCAGCATCGGCGGGACGAAGTGCGCGGTCGTGGGCCGTTCGCGGGCGGCCAGCTGCTGCAGGTAGCCGGCGTCGCGATGCCCTTGGGGCGCCGCCTGCACCAGGCGAGCTCCGACCATCAGGGGCCAGAAGACCTCCCAGACCGAGACATCGAAGCCATAGGGGGTCTTCTGCAAGACGGCGTCGGCAGGCGTCAGGCCGTAGGCGGACTGCATCCACCGCAAGCGGTTCGAGATCGCGCGGTGGGTATTCATTGCTCCCTTCGGCCGGCCGGTCGAGCCCGAGGTGTAGATCACGTATGCCAGGTTGTCAGGCTGTGCGGCGACGCGCCGGTCGCCGGCAACCGGCAGGCGCTCGGCGCCGTGGTCGCGGTCGAGGCAAATCGCGGGCAAGCCCGGTGGCAGGACCGGCAGCAGCCGCTCCTCGGTCAACACCACCGGCGAGCGGGCTTCGGCAGCCATCTGGGCGAGGCGCAGCGGGGGCAGGTCGGGATCCAGCGGCAGGTAGGCGGCGCCGGCCTTCAGGATGCCGAGCAGACCGATGATGGTCGCGGGCGAGCGCTCGCTGCAGATGCCGACCACCGCGTCCGGTCCCACCGCGGGCGCCGGCAGCTGCCGAGCGAGCCGATCCGACCGCGCTGCGAGCTCGCCATAGGTGAGGCAGAGGCCGGCGCCGGCGACGGCCACTGCGTCCGGCGTGCGCTCCGCCTGCAACGTGAAGAGCTCGTGCAGGAGCTGAGGCGGCGCCTCGGTCCGAGTGTCGTTCCATGCGAGCAGGACCTGGTGACGCTCGGCGGCTCCAAGCCGGCGCAGCTCGGCGCACCGGCAGCCGGGCCGCGCCAGCGCGTCGAGCAGCAGGCTGGTGAAGTGTCCGGCCAGGCGGACGATCGTGGCGGCGTCGAAGAGACCGCTGGCGTACTCGAAGATGGCGACCGGCCCGCTCGCTCGCGGCTCGAAGGCCAGCGTCAGGTCGAACTTGGCGGTCCCGGTATCCGCCTCCTCCTCGACCAGCGCCAGCCCGGGGAGGGTCGCGGCTGCACGCGGCGCGCTCTGCAGCACGAACAACACCTGGAACAGCGCCGTATGGCCGAGGTCGCGGCCGGGCCGCAGCTCCTCGACCAGGCGCTCGAACGGGAGCGCTTGATGATCGAAGGCGGAGAGCGTCACCTCCCGCACCTGCGCCAGCAGCTCGACGAAGGTGAGATCGCCGGCAAGCCGGGCGCGCAGCACCAGGGTGTTGACGAAGCAGCCGACCAGGCCCTCGGTCTCGAGGTGTCCCCGGTTGGCCACGGGAGTGCCGACGAGCAGGTCCTCCTCGCGCGCGGATTGGCGCAACAGGCACATGAACGCGGCGAGCAGGATCATGAACGGCGAGACGGCATGCCGGCCGGCGGCGGCCCCAAGGTCCGCCGCCAGCCGGCCGGGCATGGCGAAGGCGCGGCGGCGGCCGGCATCGCCGCGCACGAGCGGCCGCGGCCGGTCGGCCGGCAGCTCCATCACGGGCAGGCTGCCGCCGAGCTGGCGCGTCCAGTAGGCGAGATCGCGGCGCGCGCCTTCGCCCTCGAGCTGCCGCTGCTGCCAGCGGGCGTAGTCGGCATAGCTGACCGGCAGCTCCGGCAGGGTCGGCGCGGCCTGGTCGAGACAGGCCTGGTAGCAGGTCGCCAGCTCGTGCCACAGGATCGACAGCGACCAACCGTCGGCGGCAATGTGATGGATCGTCGCGAGCAGGATGTGCTCCTCCTCGGCGATCCGCACCAGGGCCATGCGGGCCGGCGGTCCCACGGTCAGGTCGAAGCGGCGGCGGGCGACGCCGCGCGACAGCCGGGCCGCCTCGGCGGCGCGGCGCCACGCGGGCATGCGCCGCAGGTCGACGGCGGGCAGAGCGACGCGGAGGCCGTCCACGATGCGCTGCACCGGCCCGCTCTCGCCAGGCAGGAAAACGGTGCGCAGCATCGCCTGCCGGCGGACGACGGTGGCGAGCGCTGCCGCCAGGGCCGGCTCCCGCACAGCGCCCGCCAGCCGCGCCGCGCCGGCAATGTGATAGGCAGGGCTCTCGGGCTCGAGCTCGGCGAGGAACCAGAGCCGCCGCTGGGCCGAGGAGAGCGGGGTGGGGCCGTCGCCGGCGCCACCCACCAGCGGCTCTCGCGGCGGCGGGCCGGTGCTCCGCAGCTCCGCGATGCGCTCCGCCAGGCCGGCGCGCGTCGGGGATTCGAAGACGCTGCGCAGCGGCAGGGCGACGCCGCAGGCGGCATGGACGCGAGCGAGCATCCGGGCCGCGAGCAGCGAGTGGCCGCCGAGCTCGAAGAAGTCGTCGTCGGGGCCGAGCGGATCAGCGCCGAGGACCTCTCTCCAGATCGCGGCCAGCACCTCTTCGACGGGGCCGGCCGGCGGGCGGTCGCGGCCGGCCGGCGGCGCGAGGGCCGCCGGCAGCGGCGGCAGGGCGCCGCGGTCCAGCTTGCCGTTGGGCGTGGTGGGCAGAGCGGCGAGCGGCATGAAGGCGGCGGGGATGAACGCCTCCGGGAGCCGCCGCCGCAGGAAAGCCCGCAGCTCGGCCGGCGCCGGCGGCGCCGCCCCGCCGCCCACCACGTAGGCCACCAGCCTGAGCTCGCCGGCGCGCTCGGCGCGCGCCACCACCGCGGCCTGGCGGACGTCCGGGTGGGCAAGGAGCGCCGCCTCGATCTCCGCCGGCTCGATGCGGAAGCCGCGGACCTTGATCTGCCGATCGCCGCGGCCGGCGAATTCGAGGACGCCGTCCGGCCGGTGGCGGGCGAGATCGCCCGTACGGTAGAGGCGCGCTCCGGCCTCGCCGCCGAACGGCGAGGGTAGGAAGCGCTCGGCGGTGAGCTCCGGCCGTCCCAGGTAGCCGCGCGCCAGGCCGGCGCCTCCCAGGTAGAGCTCGCCGGCGATGCCCGGAGGCACCGGCTGAAGCCGGCCGTCGAGCACCAGCGCGGAGGTCCCGGGCAGGGGTCTGCCGATGGGCGGCGGTGCCGCCGCCGGGCTCGCCAGCTCGGCCCAGGTCGAATAGGTCGTATCCTCCGAAGGACCGTAGAGGTTGAGGATGCGGCGGCTCCCAGCCTGGCGTTCGAGGCGCGCCACGAGGCTGGCGTGCAGCGCTTCGCCGGCCAAGCACACGGTCCGCACCGAAGACGGCAGCCCGCCCTCGCGCAAGACCTCGGCGAGCACCGAGGGGACCGTGTTGACCAAGGTCGCCGGCGCCGGCGGCGACGGCAGCTCCAGGGCGTCCCGCACCAGCACCACCCGGCCGCCGCGGGCGAGCGGCACGAACAGCTCGAAGACCGAGAGGTCGAAGCAGATCGACGTCGAGCCGAGCACCGCCGCGCACTCCTCGGCAGAGAAGGTCTCGAGCGCCCAGGCCACCAGGGCGGCGGCGCTGCGATGGCAAATGGCGACACCCTTGGGCCGGCCCGTCGAGCCCGAGGTATAGATGACGTAGGCGAGGTTCTCGGGACACGCGCGAGCCATGGCCGGCGGGACCGCCGGGCGGTCGTCCTGGACGCCGCCGGCGGAGCCCGCGGTGGCGACCGGGACCGCGATCACGTCCGCGGCCGGCAGCCGGCCGGCGAGCTCGTCGCAGGTCACGACCAGGCGCGCGCCGGCGTCAGCCAGTGTGAAAAGCAGGCGCGGCTCCGGATAGCTCGGATCCAGGGGCAGGTAGGCGCCGCCCGCCTTCAACACGCCGAGGATCGCCACCACCATCGCCGGCGTGCGCGGCAGGAACACGCCGACCCGCACCTCGGGGCCGACCCCCAGCGAGCGCAGCCGGAGGGCGAGCGCCGCCGCCTGGCAGTCGAGTTCGCCATAGGTCAAGGAGCCCGCGGCCGAGATCACCGCCGGCGCCGCCGGAGTACGCCGTGCCTGCGCCTCGACGAGGTCGTGCAGGCAGCCGTTCGCCGGCCCGCCGCCGGCGCCGTCGCTCCATTCGAAGATCAGCTGATGGCGTTGGCCCGCGGCGAGCAGCGGCAAATCCGCCAGCGGCGCCCCAGGTGTAGCGGCCATGGCCGCCGCCAGGCTCTCGAGCTGCCGCAGCAGGCGCGCGGCGGTCGCGCCGTCGAACCGGCCGCGATCGAACTCGAGAGCGAGGTCCATGGCTTCGGCGCGCTCGCCGGCGAACAGGGTGAGGTCCAGCCTGGCGCTGCCGGTCGGCAGCATCTCCGCCGCGACCGCCAGCCCGGCCGCGCGCCGCTCCTCGGGCTGCGGCGCGGCCGCCAGCATGACGTCGAACAGCGGGTTGTGGCTGAGCCGGCGTCCAGGCCGAACCGCTTCCACCACGATGTCGAATGGCAGGTCGCGATGGGCATAGGCTTCGAGACAACTCTGCCGCGTTTCGGCCAGCAGCTCCTCGCCCGTCTGCTCGGAGCGAGCTGCGATGCGCAGCGCCAGGGTGTTGACGAAGAGGCCGATTGCAAGCTCGAGCTCCAACCGTTCGCGCACCATGATCGGCGCGCCCACCACCATGTCCTCGGCGCCCGTCAGACGATGCAGCAACGCCGTCCAGGCGGCGAGCATGACCATGAACGGCGTCGCGCCGCCGCGGCGGCCGAGCCGGCGCAGGCCGGACCATGCCGCGGCGGACACCTCGCCGCGGGCGACCGCGCCGCACGGCTCCCAACGCGGCGGCCGCGGCCGGTCGGCAGGCAGGTCGAGAGCCGGCGCTCCCGCCAGGCGTCGTGCCCAGTAGCCGCACTGGGCGGCGCTCGGCCCCGGCCCGAGGCTCCCGGGCTCCCGGCAGGCGTAGTCCGCATACTGTATCGGCGGCTCGGGCAACGGCGACGCCCGGCGGGCCGCGAACGCGCCGTAGAGCGCGGCCAGCTCGTCGAGCAGGATCTCGATCGACCGGGCGTCGGCCACCGCGTGATGCACCATGACGAAGAGGAGGTGATCCTCGCGGGATCGGCGCAGCAGGAGGCAACGCAGCAGCGGCCCCTGTGCGAGGTCGAAAGCGCGGCCGGCCGCGGCCTGCGCCAGGGCCCGGGCTTGCCGCTCGGGCGCCGCGACCGCGGCGAGGTCCACGAGCGGCAACGCCTCCCGGGCGGGCGGCGCGATGCGTTGCCATGGCTGCCCCGCCGTCTCGCCGAAACTCGTGCGCAGGCTCTCGTGGCGGCGCCGGATCTCGTCGAGGGCACGCGCGAGCAGCGGCGCCTCGACGGCGCCGTGCAGGTGCACCGCGTAGGGCAGGTTGTAGACCGCGCGACCCGGCGCCAGGCGATCGAGGAACCACAGGCGCCGCTGTGCCGCGGAGAGCGGCGGCAGGGCCGGCCGGGGCAGGCCGCCCGGCGCGGCGGCAGCCACGCGGTCCGCCTGCCGGCTGACCAGGCGTGCGGCCAGGCGCGCCACCGTCGGCGATTCCAGCACCGCCGACATGGGCAGGTGGTCTCCCAGCGTGTGGCGCACCTTGGCGACGAGCCGCGCAGCGAGCAGCGAGTGCCCGCCCAGCGCGAAGAAGTCGTCGTGGATGCCGACGCGGTCCAGTCCCAGCGTCTGGCACCAGAGCGCCGCCAGGATCTCCTCGACCGGCGAGCGCGGCGCCGTGCTCCCCACCTCCGGTCCGTCCGGCGCCGGCAGGCGGCGGCGGTCGAGCTTGCCGCCCGGTGTCCTGGGCAGGGCGTCGAGGACGACGAAGGAGGATGGCACGAGCTGGTCGGGCAGCCTTGAACGCAGGAAGGCATCCAGGCCGGCGGCTGGCGGCACGACGCCGGGGTGGCGGGGCGCCAGGTAGGCGATGAGCCGGGGGCCGCCGGCACCCGCTCCCAAGATGGTCGCGGCTTCGCTCACCTGGGGATGCTCGGCGAGCCGGGCGTCGATCTCACCAAGCTCGATCCGGAAGCCGTGCAGCTTGACCTGTCGATCGGCGCGGCCGACGAACTCGATGCTGCCGTCGGGCAGCCGGCGCACGCGGTCGCCCGTCCGGTAGAAGCGCGCCGCGGGGCCGTCGGGCCCGAGCGGCGCGGATACCGCATACACGCCCGGACCAAGCGGGGTGCCGTCTTCGGGCGACATACCCGAGATGACGTCCGTCGT
>DATKFK010000538.1:0-2158 GCA_035544375.1 Thermoanaerobaculia bacterium | reverse complement strand
AAGTCGGCGAGGGTGACCTCGTAGCCGGTGGTCACGCGTCGCTCCGCCAGAGCCAGCGCAGCGCATCGGCGAACACAGCGCCGCCGTGGCGCAGGTTGTGGCCGCCTTCGCCGAAGACGAACTTGTGGTCGTAGCCGGCGTATTCGAGCGAGGCGGCGACCGCCTGGTTGGCCTGCGGCCACGAGCCCAGGATGATGTCGGCGTCGGCCGCGCCGCTCTGCAGCCAGACCCGGATCGGCTTCCGCGGCGTGACGCGGATCAGGTAGGGGTAGTTGTGGCCGCCGCGGATAGCCGTGAACGAGCCGCAGTGGCTCATCACGCGGCCGAAGGCGTCCGGCCGATACCAGGCCGCGGTGAAGGCGCAGATGCCGCCGGAGGAGATGCCGCAGATCGTCCGCCAGGCCGGATCGTCGGTCAGCTTGCAGCCTATCTCGGCCTCGACGAAGGGCAGCAAGTCCTCGATGAGGAAGCGCGCGTAGGCGTCGGTGACGCTGTCGTACTCGCGGCTGCGCTGCACGGTGTCGGCGACGCCCTCGAGGCGGCCGGGCATGACGAAGACGCCGATGGTGGGCGGCATCTGATCGGCGGCGAGCAGGGTGTCGAAGACGGCCGCCGCGCGGATCGGTCCCTCGCGGTTCAGGTAGCCGCCGCCGTCCTGGAACACCATCAGCGCCGGCGCCGGCCCGGCCGGATCGAAGCCGGCCGGCGTGTAGATCCAGAGATCGCGTTTCGTCCCGGGGAAGACGCTGGAGCGGTCCCAGTCGCGGCGCGAGCGCACGCTGCCGCGCGGCGTCTCCTCGGCCGGGAACGCCTCAGGGTTCGGGTGGTATTGCCGGTCGCCGGGCGTGGCGAGGGCCTGCTGGATCTCGCGATTGGAGCGGCCGTTGACGATGCGCGGGCTCGTCTCCTCGTTCATGGAGAGGTGCAGCCCGAGCGCCTCGTAGGTCTTCCAGTCCAAGCGATCCTCCATGCCGCGTTGCTCTCGCGGCCTCGTCCTGCTACACGCCCGCCCCTTCGCGGTTCGCCGCGGAGCCAAATCCGTGGGAGGCGCGCCACGCCGCACCACGGCCTCGTTAAAGCTTAGAGGACATCATGGCCAAGAAGATCCTGGGCTACATCAAGCTGCAGGTCCCCGCCGGCGCCGCCACGCCTTCGCCGCCCATCGGGCCGGCGCTGGGCCAGCGCGGCGTCAACATCATGGGGTTCTGCAAGGAGTTCAACGCCCGCACCGAGAACGTGCAGAAGGGCACGCCCTTGCCGACGGTGATCACCGTCTATCAGGACAAGAGCTTCACCTTCGTCACCAAGACGCCGCCCGCCAGCTACTACCTGAAAGAGGCGGCCAAGATTAAGTCGGGCTCCGGCAAGACCGGCCGCGACGCGCCGGTCGGCCAGGTGTCGCGCCAGCAGCTGCGCGACATCGCCGAGAAGAAGATGAAGGACCTCAACGCCAACGACATCGAGGCCGCCGCGCGGATCATCGAAGGGTCGGCGCGCGCCATGGGTCTGCGCGTGGTGGAGGGCTGATCGACATGGCGAAGCAACCGAAGCGCGAAGCGGCCTGGACCGGCGACCGCGAGGCCGTCCATCCGCTGCCCGACGCGATCAAGCTGGTGAAGGCCAACGCCACCGCCAAGTTTGATGAAAGCATTGAGATCGCCGTCAACCTGGGCGTCGATCCACGTCACGCCGACCAGAACGTGCGCGGCGTCGTCAGCCTGCCCTCCGGCACCGGCCGCGACGTCCGCGTCGCCGTCATCGCCAAGGACGCCAAGGCCGAGGAGGCCAAGGCCGCCGGCGCCGAGGTGGTCGGGGCCGAGGACCTGGTCGAGCGCATCCAGGGCGGCTTCATGGAGTTCGACCGGGTGATCGCGACGCCGGATATGATGGCGCTGGTCGGCCGGCTCGGTAAGGTGCTGGGCCCGCGCGGCCTGATGCCGAACCCGCGTGTCGGCACCGTCACGCCGAACGTCGGCCAGGCCGTCAAGGACGCCAAGGGCGGCTCGATCGAGTTCCGGGTCGAGAAGGCCGGCATCGTCCACGCCGGCGTCGGCAAGGCGAGCTTCACCGAGGAGGCGCTGGCCGCCAACGTGAAGGCGCTGGTCGATGCGCTGAACCGCGCCAAGCCGTCCGGCGCCAAGGGCACCTACGTGAAGCG
>DATKFK010000537.1:0-7672 GCA_035544375.1 Thermoanaerobaculia bacterium | reverse complement strand
GCGCCCGCTGCCACCAGGCGAGCTCCGCCTCGAGCCGCTCGCCGGTCAGCCAGCCGCGCTGCCACCGGGCGAAGTCGAAGTACTGGATCGGCAGCTCGGCGAGCGGCGACGCCGCGCCGCGGACGAAGGCGTCGTAGAGCGCGGCCAGCTCGCGCCGCAGGACCGTCGCCGACCAGCCGTCGGCGACGATGTGATGCATCACCAGGACCAGCACGTGCTCCGCCGGTCCCAGCCGCAGCAGGAGGGCACGCAGCAGCGGCCCGGCGGAGAGGTCGAAGGGCACCCCGCCGAAGACCGCGCCGAGCCGGCTCGCCGCCGCCGCGCCGCGGGCGCCCAGCCCGCCCAGATCCAGCAGCGGCAGCGGCAAGGCCTGCGGCGGGAGCACCACCGGCAAGGGCCTGCCCACCACCACCGGGTAGGCCGAGCGCAGCACCTCGTGGCGGCGCACGATCTCGTCGAGGCTCCGCGCGAGGACGCCGCGCCGGAGCGGACCGGACAGCCGCAGGGCGCCGGCGATGTTGTAGGCGGCGCTGCCGGGCGCGAGCTGTTCGAGGAACCAGATCCGCTCCTGGGTATAGGCGAGGGCCGGCTGCTCGGCGCCCGGCGGCGGCTCGGCCGGAAGGGGCTCGCCCGCCGCCGGCGGCAGCGGGAGCGCCGGCGACGCCAGCAACGGCGGCAGCGCGCCCGCCGCCGGGCCCGCCTGGGCGCGGACCGCCGCCACCCGCTCGGCCAGCCCGGCCACGGTCGGCGCGGCGAAGACGTCGCGCACCGCCAGCTCGACGGCGAGCGTCTCCCGCACCCGCGACACCAGCTGGGTCGCCAGCAGCGAGTGTCCGCCCAGCTCGAAGAAATCCTGGTCGATCCCGACCCGTTCCCGCCCCAGCAGCCGCGCCCACAGCCCCGCCAGCGCCTCTTCCAGCGGATCGCGCGGCGCCTGCCAACCGCCGGCGCCGGCCTCCCCGGCGCCGGCCAGGCTCTCCGGCGCCGGCAGCGCCGCGCGGTCGAGCTTGAGGTTGGGGAGCAGCGGCAGCCGCGGCAGCAGGACGAAGGCCGCCGGCACCATCGCCGCCGGCAGCCGCCCCGCGAGGAAGGCCCGCAGCCGCCGCGCGTCGAGCCCGGGCGCCGCCCCCGGCACGACGCCCTCGGCCCTGCCGCCGCCATCGTCGCCATCGTCGCCAGCGCCGCCGGCGGAGGCACGCGGCACCACGTAGGCCACCAGCCGCTTGCCCCCGGTGACCGGCTCCTCGCGGTCGATCACCGCCACCTCTGCCACCTCGGGATGGCGGGCCAGCGCCGCCTCCACCTCGCCGAGCTCCAGGCGGATGCCGCGGATCTTCACCTGGCGGTCGATGCGCCCCAGGAACTCGATCACGCCGCCGGGCCGCCACCGCGCCAGGTCGCCGGTGCGGTACAGGCGCTCGCCCGCCTCCTCCGGCTGCCGCGCGAAGGGATCGGGGATGAACGCCGCGGCGGTCAGCTCCGGCCGGCCGAGATAGCCGCGCGCCAGGCAGGGGCCGCCGATGCACAGCTCGCCGGGCATCCCCGGCGGCACCTCGCGGCGGCCGCGGTCGAGCAGGTAGACGCGGGCCCCGGCGAGAGGCCGCCCGATCGGCACGCTCGGCCCGTACGGCTCGTCGCGACAGTGCCAGTCGGCCATCGAGACGGTGGTCTCGGTCGGGCCGTAGCGCGAGAAGAGGTCCGGCGCCGCGCCGCCCATCGCCGCGAAGTACCGGCCCGGCAGGTCTCCGGGCACCCGGTCGCCCCCGGTCACCACGCGGCGCAGCGACCCGCAGCCGCGGAAGCTCTCCTCGGCGAGCAGCGCCGGAAAGAACACCGGCGGCACGTTGACGTTGGTGACCCGCTGCTCGGCGATGAGCCGCGCCAGGTAGGGAGCGTCCTGCTGCCTGCCCGCTTCCGGCAGCACCACCGTCGCGCCCATCCATAGCGGCGCGAAGATCTCGAGCACCGAAACATCGAACCCCAGGCGGGTGCGTTGCAGCACCCGCGCCCCCGGCGCCAGGTCCGTCGCCACCTGGTAGCGCAGGCGGTTGGCCACGGCGCGGTGGGGGACCACCACCCCCTTGGGCGTCCCGGTGGAGCCGGAGGTATAGAGGATGTAGGCGGCGTTGCCAGGGGTTGCGCCCACGGGCCGGGGCTGCCGCGGTGCCGTGCCCGTGCCACCTGCCGCGCCGGCGATGCCGCCCTCGCCGTCGATGCCGCCCGCGCCGTCGATGCCGCCCGTGGGGTCGGCGGCCCCCGTGGGGTCGATGCCGTCGATAAGGACCCGGCTCACCCCGGGCGGCAGCCGCTCGGCGGTCCGTTCCTCGGCCAGCGCCACCCGGGCGCCGGCGTCGGCGAGCAGCTGCGCCAGCCGCTCCTCCGGGTGCGCCGGGTCGAGCGGCAGGTAGGCGCCCCCCGCCTTCAGGATGCCCAGCAGGCCCACGACCAGCGCGCAGGACGGCTCGGCGCAGATGCCGACGACCTGCTCGGGTCCGACGCCCATGCCGCGCAGCGTCCGCGCCAGGCCGTTCGCCCGCATCTCGAGCTCGCCGTAGGTGAGCGTCGGCACGCCGCGGCTGCCGGGTGCGGCCGCCTGCCCGGCCACCAGCGCCACCGCCGCCGGGTCGCGCGCCGCCTGGCGCTCGAAAGGCGTCTGCACCATGTCGTCGTCGCCGGCTTCCCAGGGCGTGCCGTTCCATTCCACCAGCAGCTGATGGCGCTCCGCGGCCGCGAGCAACGGCAGGGACGACAGGCGCCGAGCCGCCGCCGGCCCGCCCGCCCCCGCCGCGGCCATCCCCGCCAGCAGGTTGCGCCAGTGACTTGCGAGGCGCTCGACGGTCGCCGCGTCGAACAGCTCGGTGCGCCACGTCCAGCTGGCCGCCAGCTCACCCGCCGGGGTCTTCGCCACCGCCAGCGACAGGTCGAACTTGGCGGTGCCGCTGTAGGGCTCGAGCACCTCGACCGCCACCCCGGGCAGCGCCGGCGGCGGCGGCGCCGCATGGATCGCGAGGACCGTCTGGAAGAAGGGGTTCGCCGCCAGCCCGCGCGCCGCCCCGAGCTCGCCGACCAGCTTGTCGAACGGCACGTCCTGGTGAGCATAGGCGCCCAGCGCCGCCTGCCGCACCCGCCCCAGCAGCTCGCCGGCATCCGGATCGCCGGCCAGGTCGACGCGCATGACCAGCGTGTTCACGAACAGGCCGATCAGGTTCTCGGTCTCCAGCCGGCCGCGGTTGGCGACCACCGTGCCGACCGCCACGTCGCTCTGGCCGCTGTAACGCGCCAGCAGCGCATCGAACGCCGCCAGCAGCGTCATGAACAGCGTCGCGCCGTGCCGCTGTCCCAGCGCCGCCAGCTCGCCGGCCAGCGCCGCCGGCAGCGCCAGGGTCCGGCGCGCGCCGCGCGAGCTCGGGGCCAGCGGGCGCGGCCGGTCCAGCGGCAGCTCGAGCTGTGGCGGCAGGCCGCGCGGGCCCGCCAGCCGCTCGCGCCAGAACGCCAGCTCCGCCGCCAGGGTCTCTCCGGAGAGCAGCTCCCGCTGCCAGTGGGCGAAGTCCGCGTACTGGATCGGCAGCGCCGGCAGCGTCGACCCGTGGGAGGTGCCGGCGCCCTGCGACTCAGCCTCCGCGGTCGTCATTTGCGGGGCGCCGACCCCGGCGGCGCCGTCTCCGGCACCGGCACCGGCGCGCGCCGCGTAGCCGGCCGACAACTCTCGCGCCAGCACCTCGAGCGACCAGCCGTCGCTGACGACATGGTGGGTCGTCAGCAGCAGCACGTGCTCCAAGGGCTCGCGGCGCCGGCGCCGGCCGCCGGCAGGCGTCAGCCGCAGCAGCGCGGTGCGCAACAGCGGCCCCGCGGCGAGGTCGAACGGCCGCCGCGCCTCCGCCGCCACCAGGCTCTCCGCCAGCGCCGGCCGCCGCGCCTCGGGCAGCGCCCCCAGGTCCACCACCGGCAGCTCCCGTTCCGCCGCCACCTCCACGTCGGCCACCGCCACCACTGCGCCCCCGCGTGCCGCGAAGCGCGTGCGCAGCACCTCGTGGCGCCGGCGGATCTCGCCGATGCTGCCGGCCAGCGCCGCGACGTCCAGCTGTCCCCGGAGCCGCAGCGCCCGCGGCTCGTTGTAGACGGCGCCGCCCGGTTCGAGCTGTTCGAGGAACCAGAGCCGCTCCTGGGCAAACGACGGCGCCGACGCCAAAGCCTTCCCGGGCTCCCGCGGCAGCCGCCGGAGCGGCGCCGGCCGCGGCCGTCCGCCGCGCCCCAGCTCCTCGACCTCCCGCGCCAGGTCCTCGAGCCGCGACAGCTGCAGGAGCCTCGGCAGCGACAGCTCGACGCCCAGCAGCTCGCGCAGGCGCGCCGCCACCCGCACCGCCAGCAGCGAATGACCGCCGAGGCGGAAGAAGTCGTCCCCGACCCCCACCTGGCCGCCGCCGAGCCCCAGCAGCTCGGCCCACATCCCCGCCAGCAGCTCCTCGGTCGGCGTGCGCGGCGCGATGCGCGCACCATCGCCGCCCGCCGCCTCGGCCCCTGCCGCGGGCGGGGCCGGCAACGCTCGGCGGTCCACCTTGCCGGCGGGCGACAGCGGCAGCCGCTCGAGCGCCACGAAGTCCGCCGGGACCATGTACTCCGGCAACCGCCGCCGCAGCCACTGCCGCAGCTCCGCCGCCGGCGCCGCGCCGCCCGTTCGCGGCACCAGGTAGGCCACCAGCCGCCGGTCGGTCCCCTCTCCCCGGGCGGTCACCACGGCCTGGCCCACCGCCGGATGCCGCCGCAGCGCCGACTCGATCTCTCCGAGCTCGATGCGGAACCCTCGCACCTTGACCTGGTGATCGATCCGGCCCAGGAACTCCAGGTCCCCGTCCGGCCGGTGCCGCACCAGGTCCCCGGTCCGGTACAGCCGCCGGCCGGCAGCAGGCCTGCCGTCGCCTGCCGGATCTCTCCCGCTCCACGGGTCCGGCACGAAGCGTTCCGCCGTCAGCTCGGGCCGGCCCCAGTACCCGCGCGCCAGCCCTTCCCCGCCGATGACCAGCTCTCCGGCGGCTCCCATCGGCACCGGCAGGAGCCCCGGGTCCACCACGTGGAACCGGCTCTCGGCGATCGGCCGGCCCAGCCCCACGACGCCGCTCGCCGCCACCGGCTCGGCGACCCGGCGGACCGCCGACCACACCGCCGTCTCGGTGGGCCCGTAGACGTTCCATAACTCGACGCCGCGCGCCAGGAGCGCCGCCGCCAGCTCCCACGGCAGGGCCTCGCCGCCGCACAGCGCCTTGAACCGCCGCGGCGCCGCGCACGCCCGGCCGGCGCGTTCCTGCCGGCGGCCCTCCCCGGCCGAGGCGGCCGGCGGCCCGGCCCAGCCAGCATCCAGCAGCAGCCGCCAGGTCGCCGGCGTCGCCTGCATGGCCGTGACTCCCGCGGCGGCCAGGCGCGCGGCCAGGCGGCCGCCGTCGGCGCCCTCCTCGCTCCCCACCACCTCCACCCGCCCCCCCACCGCGAGCGGCAGGTAGATTTCCAGCCCGGCGATGTCGAAGGTGAGCGTCGTCAGCGCCGGCACCACGTCGCCCGCGCCGAGGCCGGGCCGCTCGGCCATCGCGCGCAGGAAATTCACCACCGCGCGGTGCGGCAGGCCCACCCCCTTGGGCCGGCCGGTCGAACCCGAGGTGTAGATCACGTAGGCCAGGGTCTCCGGCCCGCCGGCGAAGGCCGCATCCTCGAGCGCCGCTCCATCCTCCGCCGCGATCCACTCCCGCTCCCGATCGAGGCAGACGACGAGGGCCCTGCCGGCCCCGCTACCGTCGGTACCGTCGGCGCCATTGGCGCCGTGGGCACCATCAGCGCCATTGCCGCCGCCGGCAGGGCCGCCTTCGCCGCCCAGCCTTTCGAGCCAGCGCTCCTCGGTCACCAGCACCGCCGGCGCGCTGTCGCCCAGCACCAGCGCCAGCCGCTCCGCCGGGTGGCCGGGGTCGAGCGGCACGTAGGCGCCGCCCGCCTTCAGGATGGCGAGCAGCGCCACCACCATCTCCGGGGTTCGCTCGACGCACAGCCCCACGCGCGCCTCGGCCCCCACTCCCAGCCGCCGCAGGTAGCGCGCCAGCCGGTTCGCCCGCGCCTCGAGCTCGCCGTAGGACAGCGTCACGCCCTGCCCGGTCACCGCCGGCGCCTGCGGCCGCCGGGCCGCCTGCCACTCGAAGAGCTCGTGCACCCGGCCGGCCCGCCGGGCAACCGCCGTGTCGGCCGCGGCGGTCGCCGGTCGCGGCACTCGTTGCTCGTCGTTCCATTCCACCAGCAGCTGCTGGCGCTCCCCGGCGCCGAGCAGCGGCAGCTCCCGGATGCTCGGGCCCCTGGCGCCGGCATGGCAGTCATCGGCGCGAGCGAGAAATGCGGCCATGGTGCCGAGGTGGCCGAGCATCCGCTCCGCCGTCGCCCCGTCGAACAGGTCGCCGTCGAACTGCAGCGTGCCGGCCAGCCCGGAGCCCAGCTCCGCGACCAGCAGGCTGACGTCGAACTGGGCGCTGCGCCGGTCCAGCCGCACCGATTCGAGCACCGGCCCGCGGGCGCCGCCCAGGACGATCCTCGCCCCGGCCTCGCCGAGCGCGAAGCCGCCGAGCCCCCGCTCGCGCTCGTGGCGCTCGCGGTACAGCGCGAACATCGCCTGGAAGATCGGCGAGCGGCTGGCGTCCCGCTCCCCGCCCTGCCGCTCGGCGAGCAGGGCGAACGGGTAATCCTGGTGGGCGAAGGCCGCGAGCGCGCTGTCCCGCACCCGCGCCAGCAGCTCCGCGAAATCCGGCTCGCCCGACAGGTCGCCCTGCACCACCACCGGATTGACGCAATAGCCCACCACCCCGGCCAGGCCCGAGAGACCCGCGCCGCCAGCCGCACCCCGCCCGGCCGCGGGCGTGCCGACCAGCAGCCGCTCCTGCCCGCCGTGGCGGTGCAGCAGCACCAGGAACGCCGCCAGCAGCGTCATGAACGGCGTCGCCCCCGACCGCCGGCCGAGCGCCTGCAAGCCGGCCGTCACCGCGTGGTCCAGCCGCAGCCGCCGCGCGCCGCCGCGGAAGCTCGGCAACGGCGGCCGCGGCCGGTCGGCCGGCAGCTCGAGCACCGGCATTCCCGGCGGCAGGGCGGACCGCCAGAACCCGGCCAGCCGCTCCCCCTCGGGGCCCGCCAGCAGCCGCTCCTGACGCTGCAGCAGCTCCTCGTAGGAGCCGGCGGGCGGCGCCAGCTCCTCGCCGCGGTAGAGCGCTCCCAGCTCGCCCACCAGCACGCCGAGCGACCAGAAGTCGGCGACGATGTGGTGCACCGCCAGCACCACCAGGTGCTCGTCCGCCCGCCTGAACAGGGCGACCCGCAGCAGCGGCCCCGCCGCGAGGTCGAACGGCCGCTCCGCCTCGTCGACCAGCCGCTCGGCAAGCCGCGCCTCGCTCCAGCCGGCGGCGTCCTCCTCGGTCCAAACGAAGCTGCCTGCGGCCCGCACCACCCGCACGCCCTGCTCGCCGTCCGCCTCGAAGGTGGTGCGCAGGGCGGGATGCCGTTCGACCAGCGTCTGCAGCGCCCGCCGCAACCGCGCCGCGTCGAGCTCGCCGCGGACGCGCGCCGCGCCGCCGAGGACATAAGCCGCATTGCCGCCCGTCACCATGCGGTCGAGCAGCCACAGGGCCCGCTGGCCGTGCGAAAGCGGGCGGCG
>DATKFK010000536.1:0-6703 GCA_035544375.1 Thermoanaerobaculia bacterium | reverse complement strand
GCAGGACCCGCCGCCCCGGCCCGGGATCGCCGGACTGGCTCGAAGGCTTCGACGACGCGGTCGAGGCCGCCCGCGACGCGTTCGCGACCCGCATGGCCCTGCATCCGGACGACCCGGAGGGGCAGCGGATCCAGGACCTCGGTTTCAGGGTCGGCCCCGCGCTCGGTCCCGAGGCCCTGGACCAGGAGCTCCGCCTGCTCCTCCGGCAGCTGGGGTGGCCCAGCTCCGCCAAGGAGCTGCGCGCCTTCGCCCTCCTGCGCTCATCGCCCGTCGCCAAAGCCCGCAAGTACTCGACCGACGACGCCGACTTCCTCAACAGCTTCTTCATCCGCGACCTCGGCCGCTCGGCACGCACCATGGCCGAGGGCCGGGCGGGCAAGGCGCTCGCGTCCTACCTCGCCGCGCCGTCCCGGATCGAGGCCCAGCCCCGGGTGGACGTGCGCCGCGACACCGCCGCGGTCGCCCGCGCGCTCCTGCCCGCCAGGTTTCCCGCCGGCCGCTGGCCCAGCAAGTACCACCACCCCCTCGTGCTCTCCCAGCAGCTTGCCGTCAACCTGGCCTTCTCCGAGCTGGCCGACGGCGCCGGCATCCTCGGCGTCAACGGTCCGCCCGGGACCGGCAAGACGACGCTCCTGCGAGACCTGGTGGCCGCCGTCGTCGTCCGCCGCGCCGACGTCCTGGCGCGGCTCCGGGCGCCCGAGGAGGCCTTCGGCGAGGTCGCCGGCCGCTGGCGGTCCGGCTCCTACTTCCGCACCCTCCGCGCGCTCCACCCCGACCTCGCCGGGCACGAGATCGTCGTCGCCTCGAGCAACAACGGCGCGGTCGAGAACGTCACCTTGGAGATCCCCGCGCAGGACGCCATCGATCCCAGCTGGCTCGAGGAGGGCCGCTATTTCGCCGACGTGGCCAGCGCCGTGATCGGCCGGCCCGCCTGGGGCCTCCTCGCCGCGGTCCTCGGCAACAAGCAGAACCGCTCCCGCTTCGTGACCGACTTCTGGTTCGGCGGCGGCGCCGCCGCCGGCAGTCGCGACGAGACCACCCCGACCGCCGGCACCCGGCTCAGCGCCGCGAGCGAACCCCCGAGCCCCAAGGGCTTCCTCGGACTCCTCCAGGCAGCGGCCGCCGCCGAGCGTCCCTCCTGGCCGGCCGCCGTGCGCCGCTACCGCACGGCCAGCGCCGCCGTGCGCCGTCTCGCCGGCGAACGCCAGGCCGTGGCGGACGCCCTCGCCGAGCTGCCCCGCCTCGCCGCCGCCCTCGCCAACGCCGCCCTCGCACAGCGCGCCGCGGCCGAGCGCCTGCAGGAGGCCCGCCGCATCGCCGCCGACCGCCAGGCCGCCCTCCAGACCGCCGCCGATCACCTCGACGCGATGGCAGGCCAGCTGGCCGCCGTCCAGAGGGCCAGACCGGGCCTCCTGGCGATCCTGCTGTCGTGGGGCCGCGAGTTCCGGGAGTGGTCGGCCGAGGCCAGGGAGCGCCGCCGCCGGGTCGACGACGCCTACCGCAACGTCGAAGCCTCCCGCCAGGCATCCGCCCAGGCCGAGGCTGCCCGCGCCCTGGCCGAGCAGGCGCTCGCCACCGCCGCCGCCCAGCATCGGGACCTCCAGAGCCGCCGGCAGGCCGCCACCCAGGCCATCGCCGCCTTCCGCCACACGTCGCCGGCGCTCGTGCCCGACGACGAGTTCTGGGACCGCGGGCGGGCAGAGACCGAGACCTGCTCCCCCTGGGTCGACGACGCCTGGAACCGCGCCCGCGCCCAGGTCTTCCTCGAGGCCCTGCGCCTCCACCAGGCGCTGGTGCTCGGCGCGCCCGAGCTGGTGCGCCGCAACCTCCTCGGCGCCATGGACATCCTACAGGGCAGGCTCTCCGAGACCGCCGGCCGCTCCGCCATCCGCGCCGCCTGGTCGACCCTCTTCCTGGTCGTTCCCGTCGTCTCCACCACCTTCGCCTCCTTCGACCGCCTCTTCTCGCATCTCCACGAGGAAGAACTCGGCTGGCTGCTGATCGACGAGGCCGGTCAGGCTGTCCCTCAGGCGGCGGCCGGCGCCATCGCCCGCGCCAGGCGGGTCGTCGTGGTCGGCGATCCCCGCCAGCTCGAGCCCGTGGTCACCATTCCGGACGCCGCGATCGGCGCCCTGCGCCGCCATTTCGCCGTCGCCGACGTCTGGCAGCCCAACGTCATCACCGCGCAATTCCTCGCGGACCGCGCCTCGCGCTTCGGCACCCACCTCGAAGGCCACGACGGCGAGCGCGAGTGGGTCGGCACGCCCCTCCGGGTCCACCGCCGCTGCGACGAGCCCATGTTCTCGGTCGCCAACGGCATCGCCTACAACGGCCTGATGGTGCACGGCACGCCGCCGGCCGAGCACCTCGCCGCCTGGCCCGCCAGCTGCTGGCTCGACGTCCGTGCCACGACCTCCGAGGGCAACTGGATCCCCGCCGAGGGCGAGGAGGTCCTGCGCCTCCTCCGCTCGCTGCCGACCGCCGACCCCGCCGCCCAGCTCGCCATCCTCAGCCCCTTCCGTCACGTCGTCCGCGGCCTCAAGGACACCGTCGGCAAGGCCTTCCCCCGCCTCCACATCGGTACCGTCCACACCTACCAGGGCAAGGAGCAGGCCGCCATCGTTCTCGTGCTCGGTGGCAACGTCAACGCCGAGGGTCCCCTCGACTGGGCCGCCCGCCGCCCCAACCTCCTCAACGTCGCCCTGACCCGCGCCAAGCGCCGCGTCTACGTCGTCGGCAACCGCGAGCGCTGGCGGAGCCGCACCTACTTCGGCCGCCTGGCCAGCAGCCTGCCTCTGGCGCCGGACGCGGGCGGCTGCTCGTCGCCAGGCTCCAACAGGGTGGCCGGCTTCGATCGGAATGGCTGGCCGGCCTCGCCGGAATCCGCAACCAATCATCGGGAAGGGGAAATCATTGGATAGTCACCATCCAACCGCGAGTGAGTTGGGGATGGATCGGCCCGAGACGGGAGAGAAGCGGGCCGCGATCCTGGCTCAATTTCACGCCGCAGAGTATTCCGCCATCATGGCAAGGATCTCCGTATGGTCACAGCTTCAGTACGCGGCGTGGCCCATTCTGATCGGTGCTTTCGCCCTCCTTGCTCAGATGGGAAACATCTCGCCGAAGTTTCGCTGGTGGGCCGGCCTGATTACGACGCTGGCCGTGTACGTCGCCTACCAGAGCACGATGGTTAGCATGCTGACCTACGTGCTCCTGATCGAAGAGTACGTACGCCCACGAGCGGCCATGATCGTCGGCACCGACGAGTTCTGGCTGCACGAGCGCGTATGGCGAAAGAAGCTTCCCGCGAATCCGGCGTGGTCGCCATGGTGGCCGCCGGTGATTTCTTTTCTGGTGATCGCCCTGGTGCCAGCAGGTCTCGTGTACTATTTCGGCCTGCACGCCATGGATTGGCGAGATCTCGCCGCGTTGTTGGTTGCACTCCTGCTCGGGGTGTTCGTGATGCACCTCTCCCGCAGTGGCATGCGCCTCAGCAACGGGATTACCAAGATCTGCAACCAGAGTCCGATCGCGGTTCGCGCTCAGGATAGCCACCGTGTCCGTTCACCGCCGAGTCGCCGGCAAAGCAAGACCCAGAAGTGATCCCTCAGCTCGTCCGACCCTGCTAGAGTCACCCCCAGGGACCACCCGTGCCACGCCTCGAAGAGCTGACGCGCGGTGCGCACGTCAAAGGTACCCGCCCGGATGGCCCGGTCACGGTCCTCGACGTCCGCTGGTACGGCTCCGGCGCCGTCGAGCTGACCTTCAAGGACGGCGCCAGCGCTCCCGGCAATGAGATCTTCTTTCGCGGCGACGAGGCGCGCTTCGACGTCGTCGCCGGACCGGCGTGGACCTTCGCCGCCGACGGCGATCTCTTCAAGCTGGCCTCCGAGGCCCACCGCATCCGCCTGGCCCACCTGTTCGATCCCGTCCTCGCCGTCCACACCTCCCAGGTCGTGCCCCTGCCGCACCAGATCCTCGCGGTCTACGGCGAGATGGCGATAGGAGCACCATCTCGCCGCGACCGGCATGTCGCCGGGCACCGCGAAGCTGCGCACCCTTCGACCTTCCGGTTCTTCGCCACCGCGTGCACTATTCGTTCCTGAGGTATCCATGCCGTCTTGGAAAGCCGTTCGCACCGCCATCGACCAGCTTTTGGCCCTCGTCGAGGAATTCAAGCGCGGTACACGCGAGAAGCGGCTTGCGCTGCTTGCAGCGCTGGCGATGTTCATCGGGTGCGTCCTGGCAGGCCCCTGGCTGCCGGCAGAGATCGCACGCAGGGTCCACGGAATGTATGTCCAGTGGATCTTCTTCGGCGTCGGCGCCGCGCTGCTGCTCCACCTCCTCGTGTCGCTGCTGCGCACAGCGTCGCCAGCCAAGCGGTCCAGCACCAAGATCCTGCCGACGGCGATCAAGGGCGCCGGCTCCTTCGGCCCGCACGACGGGGAGCTCTTCTCGCAACTCGGCCGCGGTCAGGAGATCGCGACGCTGCTCTCCCACGTCCTCGACGATCAGGTGGGCTTCGTCGTGGTGATGGGGGAATCGGGCGCCGGCAAGACCTCGCTGCTGCGGTCCGGTCTGTTTCATCAGCTGCAGCTGCAGCAACATGCGCTGACCCGTGTGTACTGGGAGGCACTGCCCGCCGCGCCGCTGACGGGCCTCGCGCACGCGATCGCGGCGCAAACGAAGACGCCGCGCAAGCCCAAGGCGGCCGTCGAGGAGCTCGAGCATTGGGCAGACCGTACCGCCAGCGTGGTCGTGCTCGATCAGCTCGAACAGCTCGACCCCGCCGACCTCGAGCACGCGCCGATCTTCGATCTCCTGAGCCGGCTCGGGCGCCGCCCCCCGCCTCATCGCTCGACCTGGATCGTCGCCTTTCGCGCCGATTTCGATCCGACCTGGCGTTACTTCGAGCTGGACCATCCGCACCTGCGGCCGGTGATCCTCGGCCTCAAGCTGTTCAACCCCCAGACGGCCAAGACGATCATGGCCACCCTCGCCGCGACGGTCGGCTTCTCCGTCGAGGAGACGCTTCTCGACGACCTCTTCCGTGCCGCCGGCCAGCGCGGCCTGATCTCACCTGTCGATGTCGGGATCGGCATGCTGGTCCTTTACGAGCTCGCCGAGCGTCTGCACAGGACGATTCTGCGTCTCGACGACTATCGCTTCGCCGGTGGCGCCGAAGGGCTGCTCACCGCTTACCTCCTCGATCAGCTCAGCCGCTTCTCAGAGGCCGAGCGGGGCGCCCTGCTGCGCACTCTCTTGCGCTTCGTCGACCTTCCCGCGAACCGCCGCATCGCCGAGGGGGTCGGACTGGAAGAGCTGGTGTCGGCCGGCGGGCTGCCGGACCGCAGGTGCCAGGATCTCGCCGCGACGCTCGTCGACGCCCGCCTGCTCGAGGAGGTGGCGCCGCGGCGCTACCGGCTCCAGCACGAGCGCTTGATCGAGCCGCTTCGCCGCCTCACGGGCAACTTGCTCGCGGCGCGCGACCAGGCCCGCATCGACCTGGAGGAGGGCTTCCGCCGCTGGCTGCGATCGCGACAGCGGCGCGACCTCCTGCGCGGGCGAGAGCTGCGCTCCGCCTGGCGCCACCGCTATCAGCTGGGAGCGCTCGGACTTGAAGAGCAGCGCTATCTCAAACGCAGCCACGATCGTAGAAACCTGATGCTCGCCGCCTTGGTTCTCGCCGCGGTTCTCGGCAACGTCGGTCTGTTCTCCCTGCGCCATCTCGAGGTTGCCGCGATGGCGCGGCAATCGCTGGCGGATTGGGGGCTCCCAGGTGATCTCTATGATTACCAGCGTCAGCTCAAGGCCCTGAGCATCAGCCATCCGATGCGCAACCTTCACTGGCTGAGCGGCCAAATCGAGGACCTCACCGTGACCGGTGACGACTTGGCGGAGATTGGCAGCTTGCCGCCGACCGTTCGTCGCCTGCACGTGACCGGCAAACGAATTCCCCCGTTCGTTGCCCCATTACCGGGGTTGGAAGAGCTCGTGCTCGATGCCCCTGCAATCCTGCCACGAGCGGATTGGGTTCCTAGACTCCGTACCCTGAGCGCCCGCTTCGACGGCGGCGACCTGCTCACGCCAGTCGACCGGACTCAACGTGTCCTCGCTTACCCTCATCTGACGGACCTGACGATTGTGGGCCCTCTGAACAGCCCGGCGTTGCATTTTTTGGAAGAGCAGACCCGCTTCTTCGGTACCCTGAAGAGCCTGAGCGTCGCCGTAGACCTCGGCTGTGAAGGTGAGCCGCCGCCGCCTGCCCTCCGTCAGCAGTTACCACCACCTACCGAGACCGCCGACCTCGGCAGCCTTCGCATCAGGTTTGGACCTTGCGCCGGATACCAGAGGTTTCCGAGCTTGCCGAGATCGTCAAGTTCTTCAGCTCTCAAGGCCCTGACGGCCCTGACGATCATCGCGCCACGAACGATTGATATCGAACGCGACCGGGGAGGTTCGGCCAGACTGCAATCGCTGTCGTTGACCGGCATGATCAGCATGCTCGAGTTGAAACAGCTGCCTGTACTTCCATTTATGAAATATCTGGATTTGGAATACGCTTATGTATCCGACTGGGGATCGATCGCTAAGCAGCCAGTTCTCGAAGCGGTTACGCTCTCCGCTGACAAGCTCCCGGAGCTTGCGAAGCTGCCGGAGACCGCGCGCCGCCTGCGGACCCTGAAGGTGACCGGGCTTGATC
>DATKFK010000535.1:0-6440 GCA_035544375.1 Thermoanaerobaculia bacterium | reverse complement strand
AGACGGTCGACGTGAAGGAGCCTGCCGCCACGTACGGCGACCCGCAGACGGATGACCAGGTTCGCGGGTCAGTTGCCTTCGTGCTCCAGCAAGAAGTGGCAGCGATGAACGTCGACAACTTTGTGGTACGCCCGCGCCGCCGCCTCGTGGAGAAGTACGCAAAGCCTGAATCCTGGGTGGCTCTCTCCCTTGAGGCGCGGACGGAGCTTTCGCATGAGGTGGCCGGCCTACCCTCGGAACTCGATCCTGAGAACGAGGAGGCGAAGCGCTTCGACCTACTCGCGCTGAACCTTCAGCTCACCGTGTTGCGTCACGAGCCCGGCTTCGCCCGGCTGCGCGATCGGGTCAAGGAGATCGCCGGCTTGCTCGAGGAGAAGGCCGCCATCCCGATGGTGCGGGACCAAATGGCGCTCATCCAGGACGTACAGACTGACGAGTGGTGGCAGGACGTCACGGTCCCGATGCTGGAAGTCATGCGTCGCCGACTCCGGGGCCTGGTCCAACTCATCGACAAGCGGCAGCGCAAGCCCGTCTACACCGACTTCGAAGACGAGATGGGAGGGGAGACGTCGGTCGACCTGCCCGGTTTCGGCCAAGGCACGGATTACGCGAAGTTCCGGGCCAAGGCTCAGGCGTTCCTCCGTGCGCATCAGGACCACGTGGCGATTCGGAAGTTGAGGTTGAACAGGGCGCTGACCGCCACCGACCTCGATGAACTCCAGCGCATGCTTGCCGAGAGCGGCGTTGGTGCTGCGGAGGACATCCAGCGCGCCGCCGAGGAGTCGCAAGGACTGGGGCTCTTCGTGCGCTCACTGGTCGGCCTTGACCGTCAGGCGGCGAAGGAGGTCTTGGCTGGTTTTCTCGCAGGAAAAGCGCTTGCCGCTAACCAGATCGAGTTCGTAAACCTGATCGTCAACCACCTAACCGAGCACGGCGTGATGGAAGCGGAAATGCTCTACGAGTCGCCATTCACGGACTTGACGCCACGTGGGCCGGACGGGCTCTTCAGTTCGGGGCAGGTTGACGAACTCGTAAGCATATTGGAATCCGTACGCGCCAGCGCGATCGCGGCATGACAGACCGGTGCGACGGGGCGTCAGAGAAGCTCTCCTTCGCGTAGCCCCTCGCGATCTTCGGCCCTATCCGGAACAGCCGCGGTCGCACCCCGAACGGCTTGAGCAGCCCGCGCCAGCTGGACTGCCGAGAGGGGGTGCCCGCCTCGCCATTCGCCCCAGGGTCTGTCGTCCCGTGACAGGCGCAGGGTTTCCGCCGTCCTGTGTCGCAGAGCTGCGCCGTCCAGCGGCCTAGCAGGTGCAGGTCCTGGCGACAAATTGCCTACCCTCAGCGCTGGTAGGCGCTGCACACGATCTGCTCCCATGATGTTGGCGGGAGGTCCACATCGGCGCGGAGCCGGTTGACGAACGCGACCACCTGTTGCCGTCGTTCTGAACTTTCGAGGCAGCGGAGCGCGTGGAGCTGGTTTGCCATCCTCTCTGGCGCGATCGAGCGCACGTAGTACTCCGGGAAGTCGTGGTCGCCATGGATCTCGTAGAGGATGCGGACGGCTGAGCGCAGGAGTGTGTCCGCGAGCTCGATCGCGGCGGCGGGGTCGGTCGGCGTTGGGATGTTCATGAGATGGCTCCTGGCAACGGTTTGTGCAACGAATTGGGGGCGTAGGCGCCAAGAAACTCCGGGTCGCGCAGGTAGTTGACGCGCTCGACGAGGAGGGGCTCGCGGCCGGCGATGAGCAGCAACTGCTCGGCGGGGTCGAGGCGCAGGATCTCGTCGGGGAGGAGGAGCGGGCGGCCGGTCTCGCTGGCCGAGAGGTTGAGGCCGCTCTGGCGGGTGGGCAGCCAGGCCTGGCCGAAGCTCTGGCCGCTGGAGCGGTTCTCGCCGGCGGCGAGGACCGTGGCCTGGCCGGTCCTGCGGCTGAGGTAGTCGGCGGTGGCGAGGTCGTTGGTGCCAAACGCCTGCAAGACGGCGGCGTTGGCGAGCAGCGAGTCGCTCATGGTGCGGTAGGCGGCGCGGAGCTGGGCGAGGTCCTGGCACAGCAGCCAGAGGCGGACGCCGTAGCCGCGGAGGAGCGTCAGGGCCTGTTCGACCGGCTGCAAGTGGCCGAGCTGGGCGAACTCGTCGAGCAGCATGAGCACGCGGTGTTGCGGCAGTCCGGGGGTGCGGAGCATGGCGTGGACGGCGGCACCGGCGAGGAGCCGGAGCCAGCGGCCATGCGAGGCGAGTCGTTCCGGCGGCAGTGCGCAGTAGACGCTGAGCGTTTGGGTCTTGAGCGCCGCGAGGTCGAAGGTGGCGGGACCGGTCGCCAGGGTGCGCAGGATGGCGGGCGAGTCGAGGAAGTGGGTGTGCCGCTGGGCGGTCGAGACGACGCCGGAGCGCTCGCGGTCGGCCTTCTGGGAAAGGCGGTTGGCGGCACGGGCGATGAGGCCGTGCGCGCGGTCGGAGGCGGCCATGTCGAGGAGGAGCTTCTGCCAGTCCGCGGGCGCGAGGGTGAGCAGCTGGCGGACGGTGCCGAGGTGCCGGCGGTCCTCGGGTTCCAGGGCGGCGACGTAGAGGAGCAGGCCGGCGAGGAGGGCGGCGGCCTCGTCTTCCCAGAAGGCGGTGTCGCCCTCGGTGGCGGGCAGGACGAGGAGATGGGCGAGGGTGGCGGCGTCGGCGTCGCAGAGTTCGGAATCGGGGTCGAGGAGGTCGAGCGGGTTGACGGCGGCGGTCTCGGCGCCGGTGATGCGGAAGGGGTCGAGCACCAGGACCGGCCCGAAGCGGGCGCGGCGGGCGGCGGTGACGGCGTGGTTCTCGCCCTTGAGGTCGAGGACCAGCACCGAGCCCGGGTAGTCGAGGAGGTTGGGGATGACGGCGCTGACGCCTTTGCCGCTGCCGGTCGGGGCGACGGTGAGGATGTGGCCCTCGGCCTCGTAGCGCAGGAGGGAGCGGCCGGCGCGGCCGAGGATGGGGCCGGCGGCGACGACGTACCGCCGCGGATCGCCCCAGCGGGCCGAGCCGTGGCTGTCCGCGCCGCGTGCTCCCCAGACGGCCTCGGCCTCGGCTCCGAGGTAGAGAGCGGCGAGACAGGCGCCGATCACCAGGGTGCAGAGCAGGGCCTGGCGCTCGCGGTGCGCGGCCAGGGCGAGCGGGATGCACACCGCTGCGAGGAGCAGGACGCCGGCGACGAGGCAGCCGAGGGCGCGGGTGGGCGGCAGCAGGAGGGCGCGGGGGATGCTCACGGGTGGCTCCCGAGGTTCGCGAGCAGGAGCAGGGCGCGGGAGAGGACGATGCGGAGGAGGTGCCAGAAGCTGGGGGCGCGGGGCTCGAGGAGGCGGAGGGTGACCAGGGCGCCGGTCATGCCCGCGGCGAGGCCGGAGGCGATCGAGGCGGCGCAGAGGACGAGGACGCTCACGAGGTAGGCGGCGTACTCGCGGCGGGCCGGGCTATAGGGGGTGGCGGGGGGCATGGTCTTCCTTTCTCAGCGGCCGAGGCTGCGGTCCGCCGGGTCGAGCGCGGTGACGATGGCCCGCAGGGCGAGCCGGGTGGGGATGGAGAGCGCCCGCGGCAGGAGGGAGAGGACGGTGCGGCCGGCTCTCTCCCCGAGGCTCTGGAGGGCGCTGGCGAGGGCCTGGGCGGGCGCCCGGGCGGCGGTCTCGATCTGGGCGAGGGTGGCGGTGGCGCGCACCAGGCGAGCGTCGAGAACCGGCCGGCTGGCGCCCACCTTCTCGGCCGCGGCGAGGCGGCGCCCGGCGCGGCCGGCGGCCTCGGCGTGGCCGCGGACGGCCGCGGCAAGCGCGGGGACGGCAGCCTGGGCGGCGGTGCGCTCGCGGCTGGGTCCGAGGGCGAGTCGGGAGCGGCCGCGGAGAGGGCCGTAGGTGGCGGCCTCGCCGGCGGCGAGACGGGCGGCGGCCCCGGGATCGGCGGCGAGCGCGGCGAGGGCGCGCCGGGGGTCCGCATAGACGCGCGCGGCGGCGGTGGCCAGCGCGTCGCGCCGGCCGGCGAGCTGGCGGCCGGCGAGCTGGCGGCCGGCGGACTCGGCGCGCTCCAGGGTCACCAGACCGGCGCGCAGGGTCTGGACCTCGCGGCGGAGGGCCTCGGCCTGGCGCTGCCAGCTGGCGAGCCGGGCGCCGGCGCGCTCGACCTGGGCGGCGCCGTAGTCGCGCGCGAGGTCCTTGACGCTGGCCCGCGACAAGGTGCGGTCGAGTGCCTCGCGGCTGCCGAAGGTCTCGCGGTCGGCGAAGAGGTGGACCTCGTGCCGGTGGCGGGTCAGCGCGACGTAGGCGGCGTTGCGGTTCATCATCGTGTCCGGCAGCAGGTAGGCCCGATCGACGGTGACGCCCTGGCTCTTGTGGATGGTCACCGCGTAGCCGTGGGCCAGAGCGTCGTACTGGCTGGGGTCGAAGCCGACGCGGCGGCCGTCGTCGAGGCGGACGGCGAGCCGCCCGGGGGCGGCCGCCTCGACGGTGCCGAGGGTGCCGTTCTTGACGCCGACCGCGCGGGCGGGCGCCAGGTTGGCGACCTCGAGGCCGGTGTTGTCGTTGCGCAGGAAGACGACGCGATCGCCGGGCGCGTAGTCGGCGCCGCCGACCGTGACTCCCGTCGCGAGCTCGCCGGCCTGCTGCCGGCGGTCGCGGATCGCGTCGTTGAGCAGCCGGGCGTCGGCGTTGCGGTAGGTGACGATGAGCCGCGCCTGGTCGGGGCCGGCGGCGCGGTCGGCGAGGTAGCGCTCGACGAGGGCGTCGCGGGCGGCGGCGCGGGTGTCGCTCCAGTGGAGGCTGCCGGCGGTGTCGTAGGCGTCGAGGGCGGTGGCGACCCGGCCGGCGGCGAGATGGGCGGAGGCCTCGCGCTGCCAGGGCTCGGCCTGGCGGCGGATGGTGTCGAGCGTGGCGCTGGGATGCAGCTCGAGCAGCCCGCGGAAGGCGTCGCCGGCGCCGATCGCCGGCAGCTGGTCGGGATCGCCGAGGAGGATCACCTTGGCGCGGGCGCGCTGGGCCTGGTCGAGGACGCGGCCGAGCTGGCGGGCGTCGATCATGCCGGCCTCGTCGATCAGCAGAACGCTGCGGGCGTCCAGGGCGTCGCGCCCCCGCGTCCAGGCGTATTCGAGGCTGGCGAGCGTGCGCGAGGGCAGGCCGGCGGTCTGGGCCAGGCCCTCGGCCGCCTTGCCGGCGAGGGCGGCGCCCTGCACGGTGCAGCCGGCGGCGCGGTAGGTGGCGGCGATGGCGCGCGCGACGGTGGTCTTGCCGGCGCCGGCGCGGCCGACGATCTGGGCCAGGTCGGAGCCGGTGGTGGCGTGGAGCACGGCGTCGCGCTGCTCGTCCGAGAGCTGCGGCGCGGCCGCCAGGGCCGGCGCGACGGCCGCCGGGTCGAGGCGCAGCCCCTGGCGGTCGGCGAGGAGCGCGGCGCTGGCGAAGAGGCGCGACTCGGCGGCCAGGTACTCGCGGGAGGTGTAGCGGGTGGCGCCGCGGCTGTCGCGGCCGAGGTCGAGGAGGTGCTCGCCGCGGCGGGCCTCGCGCACCAGCGAGGCGCTTTGGGGCTGGAAGAAGGCGGCGCGCTCGAGGTCGGCGGCGGTGAAGGTGGCGCGGGTGGCCGACACCCGCTCGACGAGCGCCGCGGCGCGCTCGCCGAGGGTGGCGCCGGGGAGCGGCTGGCCGCGCGGGCCGGCGGTGCGGACGGCGGGTGGATCGGGATGGCGCTCGCGGTGGGCGCGGAAGGTCTCGCCGAAGCGTCGCGCCAGGGCGGGCCCGGAGAGGCTGCGCTCGACGTGCGAGAGCGACGCCCGGCGCTGGCCGTCGGTGATTACGAGGCCGGCGCCGCGGGCGGCCGGCTCGATCCGGTAGCCGAGCTCGGCCAGCCCCTCCTCCAGCTCGCTCCACGAAGCGGCGCGGGCGAGGAGCGGGCCGGCGTCGAGCCGCACCCGCTCGGCGAGCGGCGCCCGGCCGGTGCGGCGGGCCTCCTGGTAGGCGCCCTGCGAGGGCTGCGGGTCCTTGAGGTCCTGGCCGCCGAGGCGCTGCAGGCCGTAGTCGATCTCGATGCGGCGGATCTCGGGGTGGGCCTTGCTCATGTCGCGCCGCGGGTTCCAGACGCGGCCGTCCTCGCCAACCCGGTTGACGACGACGTGGACGTGCTCCTGGGGGGTGTCGCGGTGGCTGACGAGGACGGCCTGGTGGCCGGCGAGGCCGAGCTTGTCGAGGACGCGCTCGACGGCGGCCCGCCAGCGGTCCTCGTCGAGGTGCTCGCCTTGGGGGAGGCTGAGCCCGAAGTGGTAGACCGGCTGCTGCACCCGCGGGTTCTCCTGGGCGCCGGCGGTCATGATGCGGGCCGCGGAGCCGGGGTCCTCGGTATCGAGGTTGACGGTGGCGGTCCAGGCGGCGCGGTCGGGGTCGCCCTTGCCGTGGAGCAGGTAGTCCACCAGCCGGACGAAGCTGCGGCCGAGGCCGCTGCGCTTG
>DATKFK010000534.1:0-2450 GCA_035544375.1 Thermoanaerobaculia bacterium | reverse complement strand
CCCCGCCTTGACGTAGCGCGGATCGGCGGCAAGGGCCGGGGAGACGCCGGCCGCCAGCAGCTCCTCGTCGCCGAAGAAGCGGACCGACTCGACGCCGTCGCGCAGGTTGCGCCACAGCTGCTCGACGCTGGCGGCGCCGGGGAAACGGCCGGTCATGGCGACGATGGCGACGTCGCGGCCGCTCTCCCCTGCCCCCTGCCGCCCGGCCTCGCCGCGCCGGCGCAAGCGGCGGCGGCGCTCCTCGATCTCGCCGGCGGCCGTCCTGGCGCCCGGCTCCACGCTCTCCGCCTCCTCCGGCAGGGCGAGCTGGCGGGCCAGGGCGGCGACGGTCGGCGATTCGAAGAGGGTGACCGGGGCCACCTCGACGCCGAGCTCGCGGCCGATCTCGGCCACCACCTGCAGGCCGAGCAGGGAGTTGCCGCCGAGATCGAAGAAGTTGTCGTGCATCCCCACCTGCTCGACGCCGAGCAGCCGTTGCCAGATCTCGGCGATGCGCCGCTCGGCGCCGCTGCCGGCGCCGGCGTAGCCGGTCCCCAGCACCCGCCGCGCCGGCTGCCGGGCCGCCGCCTGGCTCTTCTCGAGCTCGGCGAGGAAGCTCTCGCCGGTGAAGGACTTGCCGAGCTCGATGCGGCCGGCGAGGGGCTGCGCCGAGATCACCACCTGCGGCACGCCGCATTGCAGGGCGCGGACGAAGGCCGCGCATCCTTCCGCCGGCGTCAGCGCCTGCTCGAGCATCTGCTGCCGCCACTGGCGCAGGTGGACCGGCACCTCGGTGTGCACGGCCAGCCCGACCTCGCGCCAGATGTCGGAGTCGACGGTGACCGTCGGCGGGTAGCCGCGCGCGGCATTGCGCTGCGCCACGCTGTCGAGGTAGGCGTTGGCGCCGCAGTAATCGGCCTGGCCGACCTCGCCCAGGACCGAGGCGATCGAGGAGAAGAGCACCAGGAAGTCGAGCTCTCCCGGCGCCGCGAACAGGGCGTCGAGCACCCGCGCCCCTTCGACCTTGGGCGCCATGATGCGCGCCGCCGCCGCGCGCGTCTTCAGCTGCAGGATGCCGCCGCCGGGCGTGCCGGCGAGATGGATGACGCCGTGGATGGCGCCGAATCGCCGCCGCGCCGCCGCCACCACCTCCCGCATCCGCGCCTCGTCGGCGGCGTCGGCGCTCACCGCCAGCACCTCGGCGCCCAGCGACTCGAGACGCCGCAGCTGGCGCAGGCGCTCGCTCACCCGGTCGTCGGGCGGATGGCTGGCGAGCCAGCCGTCCCACTCCTCGGGCGCCGGCAGCGGCGAGCGGCCGGTGAGCACCAGCCGGGCGCGCAGGGTGCTCGCCAGGTGCTCGGCCAGCGCCATGCCGATGCCGCCCAGGCCGCCGGTGAGCAGGTAGACCCCTCCCTGGCGCAGCCGCAATCCCGCCGCCGGCTCCTGGCCCTGCTCGCCCTGCTCGCCGCGCGCCGCCGGCTCTCCAGACGGCGGCGCCACCGGCGCGAAGTCCTGCACGAAGCGGGCGGCGCCGCGGTAGGCGACCACCGGCGCGTCCAGGTCGGCCCCGGCGCCGGCAGGCGCGTCGAGCCTGGCGCCGGCAGGCGCCTCGAGGTCGGCGCCGGCAGGCGCGTCGAGCCTGGCGCCGGCAGGCGCCTCGAGATTGACGCCGGCGGCGGCTGGCGGCGCCGATGCGACCTCCGCCAGCAACCGCCCGGCCAGCTCGTCGAGCTGCTCGCCGGCCCTCTCACCCGTGGGCAGCGCGACGTCGATGCTGCGGCACGAGACGCGCGCCAGCTCCTGCGGGATCACGCGGCAGGGTCCCAGCAGCGTCGCCTTCTCCGGCACCACCTCGTCGCCGCCGCTCACCCGGTGCAGCTGCGAGGAGACGACGGCGATGCGCACCGGCGCGCCGCGGCCGCGCCGGCCCACCGCCTGGGCGAGGTACAGCAGGCTGTAGAAGCCCAGGTCCTGCAGGCGCTCGGGGCTCGCGCCCGCGGACGCCTCGGGAACGCTCCACAGGTGCAGCACGTTGAGCGCCGGCGACCCGCCCCCGGCGCTCTCGACCAGCGCCGCGAGCAGCGCCTCGTAGTGCGCCGGCGCGGCCGGGTCGATCCCCCAGGAGCCCCCGCGCCCATCGTTGGGAGCGGCGAGAGCGGCGAGAGCGCCGAGCGCGGCCGGCCCCCCTGGCGCGGGGGGCTGCAAGGCTTTTCCGGGCCCGCTCTCGCCGCGCCCGCCGTCCACGCCGGGCGCCGCCGTTGCCGCCACCACCATGCAGCCGGCCTGCCGCAACCGCGCGATGAGCGCGGCGCCCAGGCCGCCGTTCTCGCCGCCGTCGCTCAGCACCAGCCAGGGGCCGTCCGCCGCCCGCGGCGGACCGCCGGCGGGCAGCGCCGTCTGCCGCCATACCGGCTGGTAGAGCCAGTCGGCCGGGTCGGGCTGCTTGTCGAGCGTGACCCGCCGCGGCGAGT
>DATKFK010000533.1:0-3960 GCA_035544375.1 Thermoanaerobaculia bacterium | reverse complement strand
CGGGCGCTGCGCCACACGCCGTTCCATTCCCCCGACCCGTTCGGCATCGTCACCGCCGAGAGCCTGCAGACCCTGTGGGGCCAGATCTCGGCCGCCGCCTTCATCCTGTCGCTGCTCATCGCCTCGGTGTCGCTCGGCGTGGGAGGGGTGGTGATCATGAACATCATGCTGGTGGCGGTCGCGGAGCGCACGCAGGAGATCGGCGTGCGGCGGGCGCTCGGCGCGCGGCAGCGCGACATCGGCAGGCAGTTCCTGCTGGAGGCGGCGATGCTGTCGCTGGGCGGCGGCCTGGCGGGAGCGCTGCTGGGGTCGCTGCTGGCGCTGGCGATCAACGGCCTGCTGCACTTCCCGGCGCGGCCTTCGCTTGGCCTGGTGGCGCTGGGCCTGGCGCTGTCGGCCGGAGTGGGCCTTGCCGCCGGCTACCTGCCGGCGCGCAGCGCCTCGCGGCTGGCGGTGGTCGACGCCCTGAGGGCCGAATGACGGCGGCGGGCGGAGGCAAGCGGCGGGGGCGGCGGCGGGGGCGGCGTGCCTGGCAGCTCAACCTGGTCGAGAACGCGCGTTTCGCGCTGGTGGCGATGCGCGCCAACAAGCTGCGCAGCTTCCTCACCCTGCTGGGCGTGACCGCCGGGGTGGCCACGGTCATCATGATGGTGAGCTTCGTGGTCGGTTTCGACAACTCGGTGTCCGATGCTTTCAACAGCTTCGGCACCAACCTGGTGCAATTCCAGAAATACGAGCCGCGGTTCGGTCACGGCAGCATCCCGGAGGATCAGCGCAACCGCCGCGACCTGACGCTCGACGACGCGGCAACGCTCAAGCGCCTGGCGACCCTGGCGGCGGCGGTCTCGCCGGAGCGCTACATCTCGGTGGGTTTCGAGGTCAAGGCCGGCAAGGCGGAGGCCAACGGCGCGCAGGTGGTGGGAGTGACGCCGGACTACGTCCTCGCCGACAACCGGTACGTCCAGGACGGCCGCTTCCTGACCGATGCCGACGTGCGCCACGGCGCCCGGGTCTGCATCATCGGCGTGGACGTCGCCCAGGCGCTCTATCCCAACCGCGACCCGATCGACCAGACGCTGGCGCTGTCGGGCCGCGCCTATACGGTCGTCGGACTGTTCGAGAAGCGCGGCGCCTTCATGGGCGGCAGCCTCGACAACTTCCTGGTCATCCCGATCACCGCCTTCGACGAGCAGTTCCCGCAGATCCGCGACGGCGGCAAGGACACGCTGCACATCGCCACCGTGCCGCGCCACCCGGAGGACTTCCAGGCGCTGCTCGACCAGGAAACCGCGATCCTGCGGGTGCGGCGGAAGCTCCACGGCAACCAGGCGAGCGATTTCGCGACCTTCACCAGCGACAGTGCACTTCAGACCTTCCGCCAGATCACCGGCGGCATCGCCGCGGTGATGATCGTCATCGCCGCGGTGGCGCTCTTGGTCGGCGGCGTCGGGGTGATGAACATCATGCTGGTCAACGTCACCCAGCGCACCCGCGAGATCGGCCTGCGCAAGGCGATCGGCGGCACCCGCCGCGACATCGCGCTGCAGTTCCTGGCCGAGGCGGTGACGCTCACCGGGGTGGGCGGCGGGCTGGGGATCGTCGCCGGCCTGTCGGCGGCGCTCCTCGCCCAGCTGCTCTTCAAGTTCAAGGCCGCCGCGCCTCTGTGGTCGATCGTGCTCGGCTTCGGCGTGTCGTCGGCGGTCGGGGTGGTGTTCGGGCTGTGGCCGGCGGTCAAGGCGGCGCGGCTCGATCCGATCGACGCCCTGCGCTACGAGTGATCCGGCGCTTGCGGGGCGAGCGACTTCATCGCCAAGCCAGTGGACAAGACGGAGCTCGCCGTGAGGCTCGTCGAGGCCGACCGCCGCACCAGCGCCGCCCACGTCGATACCATGAGGCGGCTGGTGCTCGCCGCCGAGCTGAAGGACCCCGACACCGCCCGTCACATCGTCCGCATATCGCGCTACAGCACGGTGCTCGCCCGGGGAGGGGGCGGTGGTCTCTTGACAATCAGTACCAAAATGGTCCAGCATTTCTGAGCAGATATTGAGATCAAGTCTCAATAATGGAACTGGACCTTGCGGGGCCGGCGTCGCGGCATGGCGACGGCACCTGCGGCTCTTCCGTGGAGGCCCTCATGTTCTCTGTCGCATCGTGCCCGGCTGGCGGGCGCGGCGCCTGGCAGCGCCTCGCCTGGGCGTTGGGCCTGCTGGCCTGCCGCGCGCTGCTGCCGGTAGGTGCGGCCGCCCAGGAGCGGCCGTACCTCATCACCTACGATCGCCAGCTCGAAGAGCCCGGTAACCTGGAGATCGCCGTCGATCCGCTCCTGGCGCGGCAGCGCGGCGGCGGCGACTTCCTGGCCGCCGCGGTCGAGCTCGAATATGGGGTCAAGGCCTGGTGGACGACCGAGCTCTACGCGGACGGCCAGGCGACATCCGGCGACGGTGCGCTCGCGACGGGCTGGCGGTGGGAGAACCGGGTGCGGCCGCTGCTGCACGAACACCTGGTGAACCCGGTTCTCTACGTCGAGCTCGAGGACATCACCGCCGCCGACAAGACCCTGCTCGAAGTGGTCGGACACGACGTCGAGGCGGATCACGCCGCGTCCAACCGGCTGGCTCGCCGCGACCGGCAGCGCGAGCTGGAAACCAAGCTGATCCTGTCGAGCAGCCTTGGCGACTGGGACCTGTCCGAGAACCTGATCGCCGAGAAGAACCTCGCCGGCGCACCCTGGGAGTTTGGCTACGCCATCGGCCTGGCCCGGCCGCTGGCGCTCGCGGCGCGGCCGGACGCCTGCTCCTTCTGCCGGGAGAACTTCACCGCCGGGATCGAGATGTACGGCGGGCTGGGCGACGCCGATGGCTTCGGCCTCCGGGACACCTCCCACTATCTCGGCCCGGTGATCGCCTGGAACCTGCCCGGCGGCACGACGCTGCGCCTGTCGCCGGCGTTCGGCCTGAACGGCAACAGCCACCGGTTCCTGCTGCGCCTGGGCATCTCCTACGAGCTGCCGGGTCTTGCCAATCGCGTGCGGGGCGGCCTGCCCGCGGGGGGTGCGCGTTGAGCGGCCGGTGGCGGCCTGCCGCCGCCTCGCCGCGGCCCTGGCCGAGGCGTTGGCCTTCCGCCGGCGCGGCGCTGGCGCTGGCACTCTGCGCCGCGGCGGCGCTGGCGGCGGGCTGCGCCGCGGCGGGAGCGGGCGCGGGTCCGGGGCTCGACAGCGTGCCGGCCTCGGCGCCGGCGCGGGCGCGGATCGATCCCGACGCGGGCAGTCCCGATGCCGTGGCCGCCGGCCGCAAGCTCTTCTTGCGCCATTGCGCCGAGTGCCACGGCGACGACGCGCGAGGCAGCCGCCGGGGTCCGGCCATCGCTTCGGAGCGGGTGCGGGAGGCGTCGCC
This sequence comes from Thermoanaerobaculia bacterium, assembly GCA_035544375.1. Classification (GTDB taxonomy): domain Bacteria; phylum Acidobacteriota; class Thermoanaerobaculia; order Multivoradales; family UBA5704; genus JASLEW01. The sequence continues at coordinate 568 of DATKFK010000533.1, read as the reverse complement.
GGGCGCCCTCTTCTGGTTCCTGACCAACGGCAGGATGGCGGCGGGAATGCCGGGCTGGTCGCGCCTGCCGGCGGCGCGGCGCTGGCAGATCATCGCCTACCTGCAGTCCGGCCTGCCGGCGGCCCACGGCGAGAAGGGTGCCAGGGATGCCAGGGATGCGGGGGACGACAGGGAGGCCCGCAGGTCGAATCTGTATACTCGCCGGTGAAGTCAGCGCGCACAGAGGGGAGCTTATGAAGAAGAGGCTGGTTCAGACGATGGCCGCCGGCGCGGTGGCCGGCTTGGCGCTGGGAGGTTGCTTCGACGTCGAGCAGTCCGTGAGCCTGCGGCGGGATCTCTCGGGCACCGCCGGGTTCAACATGACCGTCGATCTCGAGCCGATGATCGCGTTCATGGCCGCCATGCAGCACAGCATGTCGGGCAAGGCGGGCGACCCGACGCCCGAGGAGCTGGAGGCGGCGCGCAAGGACTTCCTCGCCAAGCAGAAGAGCGAGGACCCGGCCAAGAAGCAGCAGGACGTCGCGGCGCAGAAGGCACAGCTCGAGAAGAACATGCCGCCGGGCCTCAA
>DATKFK010000532.1:0-3213 GCA_035544375.1 Thermoanaerobaculia bacterium | reverse complement strand
GGCCGCCCGAAGTCGTGCGTCCTGGGCTCGGTCAAGGGCAACATCGGCCACCTCGACGCGGCAGCGGGGGTGGCGTCGCTGATCAAGGCGGTGCTCGCGGTCGAGCGCGGCCAGGTCCCGCCCACCCTGCACTTCACCCGGCCGAACCCGCAGCTCGACCTCGATCGCGGTCCTTTCTTCGTCAATACGCGCCCGGCCGCGTGGCACCCCGAGCTGGCGCCGCGGCGGGCCGGAGTGAGCTCGTTCGGAATCGGCGGCACCAACGCCCACGTGGTGCTCGAGGAGCCGCCGCCGGCGGCGAACGCACCAGCCGCCGTCGCGGCGCGGCCCTGCCAGCTGCTGCCGCTGTCCACCGCCAGCGCCGCGGCCCTGGAGGCGGCCACCACGGCGCTCGCCGGCCATCTCGAGCGCCATCCCGAGCTGGATTTCGCCGGCGTCGCCTACACCCTGCAGGCGGGCCGCCGCGCCTTCGCCCACCGGCGCACCCTGGTCGCGGGCGATGCCGACCAGGGGGCCGCGGCGCTGCGCTCGCTCGACCCGCGGCGGGTGCTGTCGCGGCTCCAGGAGCCGGTGAACCGGCAGCTCGCGTTCCTGTTCCCCGGCCAGGGCGCGCAGCACCCCGGCATGGGCGAGGAGCTGTACCGCTGCGAACCGACCTTCCGGCGCGCCGTGGACCACGCCGCCGAGGTGTTGCGGCCCGTTCTCGGCCTCGACCTGCGGCAGGCGCTCTTCCCGGCGCCGGGCGACGACCGGCAGGCGGCTGCCGCGCGCCTGCGGCAGACCGCCCTGGCCCAGCCGGCGCTGTTCGTGGTCGAGCACGCCCTGGCGCTGCTGTGGATGGAGTGGGGCGTGCGCCCCGCCGCCATGCTCGGCCACAGCATCGGCGAGCTGGTGGCCGCCTGCCTGGCCGGGGTCTTCGCGCTCGAGGACGCGCTGCGGCTGGTGGCGGCGAGGGGGCGGCTGATCCAGGAGCTGCCCGGCGGGGCGATGCTCGCCGTGCCGCTGCCGGAGGTCGAGGTCGCGGCAATGCTAAGGGAGGCGGCGCCGCCGTCCGGGAGCGGTGCTGCAGGCCTGGCGCTGGCGGCGGTGAACACGCCGGCGCTCTCGGTCGTGGCCGGCGGCGAGGAGGAAATCGCCGACCTGGCGGCGCGGCTGCGGGAACGGCGGATCGACACCCGGCGCCTGCACACTTCTCATGCCTTCCACTCGCCGGCCATGGCGCCGGCGGCGGAACGGTTCCTGGCGGCATTCGCCGGCGTGCGCCTGGCGCCGCCGGCAATCCCCTGCCTGTCCAACGTGACGGGCACCTGGCTGCGCCCCGAGGAGGCCACCGACCCGGCCTACTGGGCGCGCCAGCTGCGCGACTGCGTGCGTTTCTCGGACGGCCTAGCGGCGCTCTTCGCCGGCCCCGACCGGCTGCTGCTCGAGGTCGGCCCCGGGCGGACCCTGGCCGAGCTGGCCCGCCGCCATCCCGGCAGGTCTCCCGGACAGCTGGTGGTGTCGAGCCTGCCGTCAGGCCGCCGGGAGCAGGACGAGCCGGCGAGCGGGCCGCAGCGGGCACCGGGGGCGGCCTCCGGCGCGGCCACCGTGGGCGCCGAGCATGCCGCGCTGACACGGGCCCTGGGCGAGCTGTGGCTGGCCGGGGTCGAGGTGGACTGGGAGGGTGTGCACGCCCATCGCCGCCCGCGCCGGGTGGCGTTGCCGGGCTATCCCTTCGAACGGCGCCGCCACTGGCTGGCGGCCGCGCCGGACGCCGGGGATGCGGCGCTCGCGGCAGGGACGGAGTCGGCACGGACCGCGCCCACGGCGGCCGCGGCGCTCACGGCGGGAACGGCGCGGGCGGCCGCGGCAGGAGCGGCCGGCCGGCAGGACCGCATCGCGGACTGGTTCTGGGCGCCGCTGTGGCAGCAGACCCTGCCGGCCGCGCCGCCGTTCGTGCCGGAGCTGGCCGGGGCGCCTGAAGACGGCGCCGCGTCGGCGGCGGCGGCCGGCAGCTGGCTGGTCTTCGCCGCGGAGGGCTTCGGCCGGCGGCTCGGCAAGCGGCTGGCGGACGGCGGCTGCGAGGTGACGGTGGTCTCGCCCGGCGAGCGCTTCCGGCGCCTCGGGCCGGGCGAGATCGAGCTGCGGCCGGCGGCAGCCGACGACTACCTGGAGCTGCTGGCGGCGACCGGCAGGCCGGCGCACATCGCCCACCTGTGGAGCGTGGCGCCCGTGGCGGACACCCACCGAGAGCGCGAGCTGGGGTTCTACAGCCTGCTGGCCCTGGCGCGGGCGCTGGCGGAGGGGCGCGGCGGCCAGGGCGCCGCAGGCCGGCGCGCGCCGCACGAGCAGCCGCCGGCGCTGCGGCTCGGCATCGTGTCGGCCGGCGCCCTGCGGGTCGCCGGCGAGGCGGCCCTCGCTCCGGCCAAGGCCACCGTCCTCGGCCCGGCGGCGGTGCTGCCGCAGGAGGTCCCCGGCCTGACCTGCCAGATGATCGACCTGGTGCCGCCGGCACCCGGAAGCCGGGGCGAGCGCGAGCTGATCGACCTGCTGCTCGCCGAGCTGGCCGCCGCACCCGGCGACCCGGTCGTGGCCTGGCGCGGGACCGAGCGCTGGATCAGGACGTTCCAGCCGCTGCCCCTGGGCGCCGCGGCACCCGCCGCCGGCGCGCCGGCTGCCGGGCGGCTGCGCCGGGGCGGCACCTATCTCATCACCGGCGGCCTGGGCGGCGTGGGGTTGGAGCTGGCGGCGGCGCTGGCCCGCGCGGCCGGCGCGCGCCTGGTGCTGACCGGGCGCAGGCCCTTCCCATCGCGCGACCGCTGGCAGGAGCTCGCCGGACGCTCAGCAGGCGCGGAGGGCGCAGAGGGCGCAGAGGGAGCGGCGGGAGCAGGGCTGGAACAGGCGCCCCTGGTGCGCCGCCTGCTCGAGATCGAGGCGCTGGGCGCGGAGGTCCTGGTCGTGCAAGCGGACGTGACGGACCGCGAGGCCATGCGGCAGGCGCTCGACCTGGCGCGCCGGCGGTTCGGGCCGCTGCACGGCGTCATCCACGCGGCGGGAGTCGCCGGCGGCGGGCTGGCGCAGCTGCGGACGCTCGAGCAGGCGCGGGCGGTGCTCGCGCCCAAGGTGGACGGCACGCTGGCGCTGGCCGAGGTGCTGGCGAACCAGGATCTCGATTTCCTGCTCCTCTGCTCCTCGCTCAACGCCATCCTCGGCGGCCCCGGCCAGGCCGACTAC
>DATKFK010000531.1:0-7507 GCA_035544375.1 Thermoanaerobaculia bacterium | reverse complement strand
GGCAGCCGCGCCGCCGCCCAAACCGAGCTGCTCGACGCCTACGCGCGCGACCGCCGCCAGGACCCCGGCGGCACGCGGCTCATCCTCGCCCACGACCCTGCCGAGGTGGCCGCGCTCAACGCAGCCGTCCGCGCCGGGCGCCAGGCCGCCGGCGAGCTGGGCCCCGGCCTCCGCGCCGGCCGCGCCGAGCTCGCCGCCGGCGACCGCATCGTCTTTCTGCGTGACGATCCGCAGGGCCGCCGCGTCCGCGAGATCGCCGCGGATGCCGGCCCCGCGGTGCGCGGCCACGACCGCCAGGGCAGCGGTCCCCGCGCACTCGAGCCCGGCGCGCGCGCGCGCGTTCCGGCCCCCGCGTCCCGCCAGGCCGATCGCCGGGACCGCGGCGCCGGCGAGCTGGCCGCCGGCGGCGTGCGCTACGGCGCCCTCGGCACCGTCGTCGAGACCGATCCTCGGCGCGTCACGGTCCATCTCGACGACGGCCGCACGGTCGTCTTCGATCCGCACCGCTACCGCTCCGTCGCGCACGGTTATGCCATCGCCGTGCGCCAGGCTTTGGAGGCCGCCATCGACCGCGTCTACGTCCTCGCCGACCCGCGGATGGACCGCCACGCCGCCGGCCTGGCGCTCACCTGTCACCGCGACCGCCTCGACATCTTCGTCGACCGCGAGGCGTTGCCCAGCCGCGAGCACCTCGACAGGGCCCTCTCGCACGCCGGCCACAAGGACCTGGCCGGCGATTACGCCGCCGCCGAGCTCCGCCGTGCCGCCGCCCGCCTGCAGGGCCTTGCCGCCGAGGCCAACCGCATCGTCCTCGAGGAGCGCCCCCTGCGCGACGCGCTGGCGGCGTTGTCGTCGCTCCGCCAGGCCAGGCAGCGGGTCGTCGAGTCGCGCCATTCGCTGGTCGAAGCCGCCGGCCTGGTCTATGCCGATCCCGCCGGCGCGCTGCGCGCTCTGCTCCGCGATCCGCAAGCCCCCGATCGCCTGAGGCAGGGAGAGGCTCGCCGCTACGGCAAGCTCCGCGGTGGCATCGCCCCGGGCGCGCCGCGCCGCGACCGTGCCGCGGCGCTCCACGCCACGATGTCCTTGACCGGCCGGCTCGATGCCCACCGGCGGATCGTCGCGGGTCTTCATGCCGCCAAGGAGACGGCGCGCGGCCGGTGCCATCTGCTCACCATCCCCGGCCTTCGTCCCGGGCCGCGCGCCGCGGCCGCCCGCGGCCTCGCGGCTGCCGGCCAGCATCGCGCTCCCGCGGCCCACCTGCCGCGTGCCTCGCAGGTCGGCGCCGAGTTGGCGCGAGTCACCGCCACCCTGGGCGCCTGCCGGCAAGCCACGCGCGGCGCGCAGGACGCCCTGGAAACCGCCATCCGCACCATGGGCCGCGCCACCGTCGATTCGGCCCTGCTGTTGCTGCCGCCGCAGGTGGCGCTGCCGGTCAACGTCGCCGTCCGCGCGATCGCGCGAGGCCTCGAGCGCGGGATCGATCTCGGCCGCGGGCGGTGAGCACCCTGGCCCAGCACCCCGGACACCGCGCAGGCACCGCGCAGCCTGGACTTCTACCATTGATTCGCATAGGTTGAATCCCAAAACGAGCAGCCGGCGAGGCCGGATCGTCGGCTTCGGCGCGCCCTCGCCTTGGAGGCATCGATGAAAGCCGCGCTAGCAATCCTCTTCGTCGCTACCCTGCTGTTGGCCCCCCTGGCTGCCGCCGCCGAGACCACTGGCACCGCCGGCGCACACGCAGCTCCCGCGACCGCCGCGGCGGACGCGAGCGCCGCACCGGACGGAGGCGCGGCATCGACCCAGCCGCCGCCCGCGGCGAGCACCGACGCGGCCGTCGCGCCGGCGGCGCCAGGAGCGGCCGCGCCGCCCGCCGCACCGCTGCCGGCGGAGTGGCTCTACGCCTGCGTGCCCCAGTGCTCCTACTACTACGGCATCTGCCAGGAGGAGTGCAGCGGACTCGGCGGGATCAAGTACTTCACCTGCACGCCGCCTCCTCCCGGGCTCTGCGCGCACTTCACCTGCACCTGCAACAAGGGCTTGTGATCGAGGCGGGGGCCCGGCGAAGCTCGCTCCCCAGCTCCCTAGCTCCCTAGCTCCATGGCTCCATCGCTCCATCGTCGGAGCGCGTGCCGCGCAGGGGGGCCTTCGCTCACGATTCCCGCTTGACCGTTTCCAGCAGACGAGGCGTCGCCGACCTGGCCGATCGGTCAGGTGGGCGCCTGCCCGAACGGCGGATGCGGTGGTTGGCGCCGGGATCTATCTTGGGCGCATGGCAACCAGACGAGCTGGCTCCAACCGTTGCGGTGGCGGCAGGGCGGAGCGCTGGCGGTGAGCCTCCTCGATCAGTTCTCGCACGAGCTCGAGGCCCTGGTGGCGCGGACGGCTCCCGGCGTGGTCGGCGTCGAGCACCGGCGCGGCCAGGGATCGGGAGTGGTGCTGACGGGCGACGGCTACGTGCTCACCAACGCCCACGTGATTGCCGGCGCCGCTTCCGCGACCCGCCCGGGCTCCGGCCGTTCGGGCCCCAGGCAGCCTCGCCGGTCTGACCGACCTGGACGGCGCGCGGCCGACGGCGACGGCCTCCGCGTGCGGCCGGCCGGCGGCGAGGCGGTGGCCGCGGAGCTGGTGGGCAGCGATGCGCGCACCGACCTCGCCGTGCTGCGGGTGGACGCCTCCACGCCGGCCTGTGCCGGCCTCCGCAGCCTGCCTCTCGCCAGCGGTGCCTTGGTGGTGGGGCAGCTGGTCGTGGCGATCGGCAATCCGCTGCGGTTCGAGCGCTCGGTGAGTCTCGGAGTGGTGAGCGCCATCGATCGCAGCCTGCCCGGCCCCGACGGCGTCTACGAAGGGCTCGTCCAGACCGACGCCGCGATCAATCCCGGCAACTCGGGCGGACCGCTGGTCGACGCCTCGGGGGCGGTGGTCGGCATCAACACGGCGGTCATCCCGTATGCCCAGGGGATCGGTTTCGCCATCCCCGCCAGCACCGCGACCTGGGTGGCGGCGGTGCTGATGCGCAGAGGCGAGGTGCGGCGGCCCCGGCTCGGTATCGCGGCGCGCGGCGAGGAGCTCGCTCCCCGGGCGGCGGCAGCGGCGGGGCAGCCGCGCGCGGTGCGCGTGCTCGAGGTAGGGAGCGGCTCGCCGGCCGCGCAGGCCGGGCTCCTCGCCGGCGACCGCCTGCTGCGCGCCGGCGCCAGCGCCCTGGGAAGCGTCGACGACCTGCAGCGGGTGATGGTGCTCGCGGAAGCCCTCGAGGTGGACCTGGAAGTCCTGCGCGGCGAGAACCGCCGGTCCCTGCGAGTGCGGCCCGACCCTCACACCGTTCCGGCGGCCTGACCCAGCCCTGGCGCGGTTGCGGCGCTCGCGGGCGCTGTCTCACGCTTCACCCTGGACAAGCGAGTCGCCGCGATCAGCCGCCTGGCCAAGCTGCCGACGGGCAGCATCGCAGCGGATCGCTGGGGATTCGTCTAAGATGGCGGCTTGTTCACGTCCAGATGGGTGATGCCGGCCGGCACCTTCGGTGATCGATCGACCATGGTCCTGCACCGCCGCCGAGCCCGCAGAACCACGCCGAGGTACCGTCCAATGCGACGCCTCTCAGCTTGCATGCTGTCCACGGTCATCATCGCCAGCTGCGGCGGCGGCTCGGCCGGTCCCACCTCGCCCGGTGCTCCCGCCAACGTGGCGGGGTCTTGGAGCGGCACCGTCACCAAGACCGTGACTGCCGGCCCTGCTTGCCTTGGCAGGCAGCCGGTCACGGTCCCTGCCATGGCGCTCATCACGCAAGCCGGCGCCTCCATCTCCGGCACCTTCTCGGGCACCTCGACCCCCTGTTCGTTCCACGGGACGGTGAGCGACACGACGATCAGCTGGACCCAGGACGCCCAGCAGCCGGCGAACCCCGCCTGCCTGGTTGTCTACCTCGTCCCTTGCCTCGACCGAGGCAGTATCCAGCTCTTAGCCGTCGGCACCAAGACGAGCAGCTTCGCCGGCACCGTCTCGGGCGCCCAGATCAGCGCCTCCGGCTCATCCACGGACAACATCTACGAGCCGACCACCCACCAGGTGATCGGTACGGTGCAAGCGACCGTGCAACTCACACTTCACCGACCATAAATCCCTCGGATCTCGTCCCGTTCATGCGGACGTCCGGTCGGATTTCAACGAGACGCACCGGGACGAGCCCATCTCGGCGTCCTGTCCTGCTCAAGGCAGGCCTGTCGTGAAACCCAGGTGGACGTCGATCCACTGGCGCCCGGGGCGGCCGCCGTGGACGGCGGCGTAGTGGGCGGTGACCCCGGACGTCAGCGCCAGGTGGTGGGAAATGGCTGCCTCGAAACCGGCTCCGCCCTCGAAACCGGCGTCCCAGGCGCCCGACGAGTGGTAGCCGCCCACGCCGAACAGCACGAACGGCCGGTAGGGCCCACCGCCGCCGAACAGTCGCCCTACCGCCGACAGCGTCGTCACTCCCAGGTTCGCCGTCGCCTGTCCAGCCTTTCCCGCAAAGGCGTGATACCCGACCTCGAGTCCCGCCCGCCAGTGGGCGCCAAAAGGATGCTCGAGCAGAGCGGCCAGGTCGAAACCCGGATCGTAGTGGCTCCGCATCGAGCCGGCGGGCCAGCCGATGCCGCCCGCCAGGCTGAGCCATAGAGGCGGCCAGCCGTGTCCCGGACCCTCCTCTTTCTCGACCTCGATCACCACCACCGCCGTGTCGGACAGGCCGGCCTTGTTCGTCACCTTGAGCACGACGTGATGGAATCCTTTTCCCATGTGCACCGTGATCTGCCGCCCGGTTCCCAGCGGCACGGTCGATCCGCCGGGAAGCACCTCGGTCCACAGGTACGACACGATGCCGTCCGCGGTGCCCGGTGTCGAGTCGGGGTCGGTCGAGGCCGAGCCGTCGAGCGGCACCGCGGCCTTGCCGGTCTCGCGGTCGGCGCCGGCGTTGGCGATCGGGTAGCGGCTCTTGAGCTCGTCAGGCTGGATGGCGACGCCGACGCCGGCGTCCCCGACACAGACGCGCAGGGCATGCGGCAGCACGGTCAGGATCGAGTCGCCGTCGCGCACCACGTCGCGCGGGTTGTGGCGCGAAGGACACCGCGGGTAGGGCCCCGGAATCCCGGGAGTGAGGAACGCCGCGGCGACCGCGGCGGCGATCTGCCCGGCGCTCTGCCCGGGCGTGGTCGGCACGTCGAGCTCGCAGCTGCCCACTCCCGAGACCTCGCTCAACCGCAGGGCGCCGCCGGCCGCCCCGGAGGGCCCGGTGGCGAACTTGACGCGCGTGATCTCGAGCTGGTCGGTGGTCGCGACCCCCAGACCCTGGAGGTCGAAGCAGAGGCCGGCGGCCTGCCCCGGGTCGCTCTGGAAGGCCGGCATGAGCTGGCTGCCACGCACCGCGGGCGCCGAGAGCATCAGGCCGGGGGCGTTGGCCGGCAGGTCCTCGCGGTTGCGCGGACCGGGAGGGTGATTGCCGGTGACCGCGGCGGTGACGCCGCTGGCCGCGCAGGTGGCGCTGGCGTTCACCAGGTCGCGCGCCCGCGCGGCGGCCGCGCCGCTCGACTCCCCGACGGTGAAGGGCACGCGCACCGAGCAGAGCGCGCGCGTTGACCCATCACCCGCCTGGACCACCGGCACGAAGAAGAAAGCGCGTTGCGGCGCTCCGGCTTGCGGTCCGGCGCCTAAGGCCGGAGCGCCGAGCGGGGCGGGGGCGCCGCCGGGGGCGGGGGTGCCGGTCAGGCCGAGGACGCTGCCCGGCGGGTTGTCCTGCTGCTGGCAGCCGAGCACGTGGTCGATGCCGACCGAGCCGCCGCAGTTGACGATGACCGTGGTGATCGGATTGCCGGGCTGATTGCAGGCCGCCACGGTTTTGCCGCCGACGCAGCTCCCGTTGAGACAGGCCCAGGCAACCGGCATCCCGTTGTACATGTTGAAGTTGCTGTCGGTGACCAGGGTGCCCTGACCGTCGGTCTTGATGGTCCCGTTGTTGGCGTCCACCGCGCCCTGGGCGCAGGTGCTGCCGTCCTGCCGCAGGATCTGGAGCGTGCAGCTCTGCAGGCTCAGGAAACCGGTGCCGAACACCGGGATGTCCCACATGCCGCCGTTGACCCAGCCCTCGAAGTTGTTGACGACCGCGGGCGCGGTCAGGATGAAGGCGCCGCGTCCATGCGTGCCGGCCCATACCCGGCCGCGCAGCTCGTCCAAGGCGATCTGGTAGACCGGAACGTTGGGCAACCCGGAGCTGAACGGCGTGAAGGTCGTGCCGCCGTCAAGGCTCTTGTAGACGCCGGCGTCCGTGCCGACCCAGATGCGCAGCGGATCGTTGACCTCGATGCTGACGGTGTTGACCGGCCGGTCGGCGGGCAGACCGCTGGCCGGGGGCGTCCACGGCGCGCCGCCGTTGACGGTCTTCCACAGGTGCGGCCCGGGCAGGAAGCCCGAGAAGGCGGCATAGGCGGTCTTGGGGTCGCTCGGATGGACGGCGATCCAGGCCACCGGGTTCGCCGGGGTGCCGGCGTTGACCTGGTGCCAGCAGGACGCCGCGGTGCAGGGGCCGGTGGCGGCGTCGCTCACCCAGATCGAGCCGTCGTACATCCCAACGTAGACGACGTTGGCGTTGGTCGGGGCGACGGCGATGGCGCTGATGACGTTGCCGGTCCCGATGTCCGGGAAGGGGCCGCCGCCGCCGGCAAGGCTCGGGCTCACCGGGTTCCACTGCTGCCCCATGTCGGTGCTGCGGTAGAGAAGGACCGTGCCGATATAGATCGCGTGCGGCGCCTGGGGATCCTGGACGATCGGCGGGTAGAAGGCGGAATCCTCGGGGTAGGTGAAGCTGAAATAGCACTCGTTATAGTCCACGCCGCCCAGGCCGTGGCCGGATCCGGCGTAGGGGCCGTCGAAAAGGTCCTGCCAGGTGTGGAGAGCGCCCAAGCCGGCGCGCGGGCATTGGCGGGCGTAGACGTCGTACATCCGGTTGGCGTTGCCGCGGTCCATGACCGTCGAGGCGGAGTCGCCGTCGTCGATGTGCTGCCAGACGCGGCTGCCCAGCCACAGCTGGGTGCCGTTGTCCTGGCTGCCGCCGATGATCCGCGCGGTCAGCGGCGAGGAGGACATCGACTGGAACTCGGTGATCTGCAGGTCGTCGTTGCCGCTCAACCAGGTGGTGCCGCCATCCTGCGAGAAATAGAACCCGCCGTCGTTGGTGGAGTACATGTTCTGCGGCTGCTGCGGGTCGAAGGCGAGGCCGTGCTGATCGGGATGGAGCTGGTAGGTGCCGACCTGGTTGAAGCTGTGGCCGCCGTCGGTCGAGAGGCAGAGCTCGAGGCCGCCCAGGTACAGGTGCTCGGGAGTGCCGGGATCGATCGCCAGGACGTGGGTGTAGCGGGTGTAGGCGCGCGGACAGCCGCCGATGATGCCGCTGTTGCCCGGCACCGCGGGCAGGGTCTGACTCCAGGTGGCGCCGCCATCGTTCGAGCGGTAGATCCCCGGCTGGCAGTCGGCGGTGATCGGATCG
>DATKFK010000530.1:0-4590 GCA_035544375.1 Thermoanaerobaculia bacterium | reverse complement strand
TGGAGGGTGCTCGAGTCCTGGCGCCCGCCCGTCTGTCAGGGAGGGAGCCGCTCGCGACACGAGCTGGTGACCCCCGATCGCGGTGCGTTAGCGACGGCTGTATTAGCCAGCTGCGAACTGGCGCGAACTCGCTCTTCTAGGCGGGGGCCATGCGCTACCTGGCGATGCAGTGCGATCCTCTTGCAGGCCGGTTGCTTCCCCTGTGCTTCCCCGGCTGCATCTCAATCCGAACAACGTTGTTGTAAATGACTGATTCTATTGGAGCCGACGCCCGGGATTGAACCGGGGACCTGCTGATTACGAATCAGTCGCCGGCCGCTCAGTACGCCAGCAGCTCGCGTGCCGCGGCCAGCACCTTCTCCTTGGTCGGGAGCAAGGCGTTTTCCAACACCCGGGCGTAGGGGACCGGGCGGTCGGGGTAGGCGACCCGGCGGATGGGGGCGTCCAGCCAGGGGAAGGCGGCGTCGGCCAAGCGCGCGGCCACCTCGGCGCCGAAACCCAGGGTCAGCGGGGCTTCGTGGACCACCAGGGCGCGGCCGGTCTTGCGCACCGAGGCGGTCACCGTGGCCTCGTCGTAGGGCACCAGGGTGCGGAGATCGACGACCTCGGCCTCGACTCCGGCGGCGGCCAGATCGGCGGCCGCTTCGAGACAGGTCCAGGTGCTGGCCCCGTAGCCGATCAGCGTCAGGCTCTTGCCTTCGCGAACCACCCTGGCCTCGCCGATCCTGGACAGACCCTCACCCTCGGGCAGGACCTCCTTGATCCGGCGGTAGAGGAACTTGTGCTCGAACAGCATCACGGGGTTGGGATCGCGGATGGCAGCCTTGAGGAGGCCCCTGGCGTCGGCGGCGGTGGCGGGACAGATGACCTTGATGCCGGCAGTCTGCGCAAACCACGACTCGTCGTTCTGGGAATGGAAGGGGCCGGCTCCGACCCCGCCGCCCGAAGGCAAACGGACGACGATGGGACAGGGGACCTGCCAGCGATAGTAGAGCTTGGCGGCAACGTTGACGAGCTGATTGAAGCCGCACGAGATGAAATCGGCGAACTGCATCTCGATGACCGGGCGGTAGCCGAGCACGGCGGCGCCGATGGCGATGCCGATGGTCCCGCTCTCGGCGATGGGAGTGTCGAGGACACGGTCCGGCCAGCGGGCGTGCAGGCCGCGAGTGGTGCGGAAGGCCCCCTCGAAGGCGCCGATGTCCTGGCCGAGCACCAGCACCGACTCGTCCCGGTCCATCTCCTCGAGCAGGGCCTGGTTGATGGCATCGACGTACGTGGTCTCCTTGGCCCGGTCCGCGGCTGACCGCACCGTGGACCGCACCGCCGGCGCCGCGCTGCCGACCGGACCGTCGCCTGCGCCCTGGCTGCCAGCCGGGCCGTCGGCCGCCCCGACGACAGCCGCCGCCGCGTCCGCGGCCTGGCCATCCACCGAGCCCGCATCGGCCGCCACCGGCGCCGCGTCCGCGGCCTGGCCATCCGCCGAGCCCGCATCGGCCGCCACCGGCGCCGCGTCCGCGGCCTGGCCATTCGCCGAGCCCGCATCGGCCACCGCCGGCTGTCCCGCCGCCGGCGCCGCGGTCGCGGTCACGGGCCCATTGCCGACACCCACCGGTTCGGTGGCGCCTGCCGGCGGCGCTTCCACCGGCGCTTGGAGCGGCGGGTCCGGGGCGAAGACCGGCCTCCTGGCCACCTCGGGATCGGGCCCCGGCGCGTCGATGGCCCCCGAGATCGCCCGCTCGACGAGATCGGCGATGCGGGCTTCGAGACGCTGGGCGGCGGCGGCGTCCAGGACCCCTTCTTCCTCGAGCAGGCGGGCGTAGGCGGGAACGGGGTCGGCAGCCCGGTAGGCGGCGAGCTCCTCGGCAGGCACCACTTTCAACGAGTCGTCGCCCTCGGCGTGACCGCGCATCCTCCCCAGCATGGCTTCGATCAGCGTGGGACCCTTTCCCGCACGCGCCCGGTCCACCGCCCTCTTCAGCGCGGCGGTCATGGCGTCCGGATCGTTGCCGTCGACGTTCTCGGCGGCGATGCCGTAGCCGATGCCGCGGTCGGAGAGCCGCTTGGCCGCGTACTGCTGGCCGGCGGGGGTCGAGAAGGCATAGCCGTTGTTTTCGATCACCAGGATCAGCGGCAGCTTCCAGACCGCCGCCATGTTGAGCCCTTCGTGGAAGTCGCCGGTCGAGGTGCCGCCCTCGCCGATGAAGTTGATCGCCACCCGGTCGCTGCCGCGCTGCCGGAAGGCGAAGCCGCAGCCCGCCGCCACCGGGATCATCGAGCCGAGATGGCTGATCATCCCCAGGTGCAGGATGCCGTGCTCGGGCGCCAGGTAGCCGTAGTGGAACGACCGCTCGACACCTTGCGAGAAACCCTCGCCCTTGCCGAGCAGCTGGCACGCGAGCCGGTGCAGCAGCGCCTCGGGCTCGGGACGCCGGCCGTCGGCGTCGCCAAAACCGAAGTCCGGGAAGGTGCGGGCGGGATCGAGGTAGACGGCGAGGATCGCGCCGAGGTCGCGGTGCAGCGTGCACAGGGCGTCGCCGGGGCCGAGCGCCAGCCCGGCAGGGATGGTGGTGGCCTCGTTGCCCACCTCGCTGTACCACTTGGAGACGCGGCCGGTGAGCAGCAGGGCTTCAAACCGGGCGTCGAAGTCCCGGGTGAGCTTCATGAAGGCGTAGCGGAGCAGGCGCTCCTGCGGACTGGGGATGGTCATGCGAGTGCCAGCGCACCTGGTGCCGAAGCCCGGCGAGTCGCACGCGAAGAAGCCGGGCAGCACATTCTAGCCGCCTAGCCGCGCCCGGCGCGCAGCTGGCGCTCGAGGCGCTTGCGGTGGCGGTTCTCGGGATCGATGTTGAGCAGGATGCGGAAGGCCAGCTCGGCGTTGGCCTGGTCGCCCTTCTCGAGGAAGGCGTCGACCTGGCGCACCCCCTGCTCGGCCGCCTGCTGGTGTCGATGGATGGATTCGAGGCGCTCCACCTCGGAGTACATGGCGGCCGCCCGCGGGCTGGCCGGCGCCGCCGCTTCCATCTCGCTGGCGGCCTCGCGGGCGCCGAACCAGTCGCGCACGTGCAGCATGTCGCGGTAGCGCTTCTCGATCGGCGCCGCCACCCGCTCCTGGTCGGCGGCAAGACGCGCCTCGCGCAACCGCTCGCGGTAGGAGTCGAGCGTGATGTTGCTCAGCCCAAGGCCCGCCAGCTGCTCGATCTCGTGCTCCGCCTCGGCCAGCTTGCGCCCGGCCAGCAGCTCGTCCAGGCGCCGCTTGTGCAGCTCGAACTCGGCCCCCTGACGCAGCCCCTGCTCGACGTCCTGAAGCTCGCGCTCGAGCGCCTCCGCGCGCTCGCCGGAGAGGTCGTTGCGCCGCACCTGCTCGAGCTCCTGGCGGGCCTGGGCGAAGTCCCGGCGCACGATCGCGGCGCGCGCCGCGGCCAGCGCGACCTCGGCGCGGCGGTCCTGCTCCACCTCCTCGGCCAGCAGGCTCACCCAGCTCTCGTAGTCGGTGCGGTTGGGGTGCCGCGGCGCCAGCTCGAGCAGGGTCTCGAGCGCCAGGCGGGCCAGCGGCAACTGCTTGCGCTCGAGGTAGCGCCGCAGCGCCTTCTCGGCGTCGGCGACGCGCTGCCGCTGCTCCGCGTTCGCCGCCTCCGCCGCCGCTGCCGAGGAACCCGCGAGCCCGGCACCCGCGGGCCCGGCACCCGCGGCCGGGGCGGCGGGCGACGCGGGCGCAGGCGGGGGTGCTGCAGCCGGGGGTGCTGCGGCCGGGGGTGCTGCGGCAGCCTGAGCCGCGACCGGAGTCGCGGGCGGCGCAGCCGTCGCGGGCGCAGCCGTCGCGGGCGCAGCCATCGCAGGCGCCGCAGGCGCCGGGGAAGGTGCCGGCCGGGCGCTCACGACAGGTGCGGCAGAGGCCGTCGCCGCGGCCGGCACCTGCGCCGCTCGGGCAGCCGCCTGCGACAGCCGATCCTTGATGCTCTCCAGGCCCGCGGAGCGTGGATTGGCCGCCTCGAGCTGCGCCACCAGGCGGCGCGCTTCGTCCAGCCGGCCGCCGGCGATGGCGCCCTCGGCCCGCGCCAGGTCCAGCGAGCTTTCGCTGACCCGCTTGGCGGCCCGCTCGATCTGCGCCAGCAGGTCCAGGCGCTCCTCGCGCGACAGCTCGCTCGAGCTGCGCTGGCGCGGCGGCGCCATCGGCCGGGGGCTCATCCGGGCGCCGGGCGGCATCGTGACCTCCTTGGTCTCGACCTTGCTCAGCGCCTTCTCGACCTTTTCGAGGGCGACGATGAAGCTGACCGCGTCCGGGAAGCGCCGCTCCCGCTCGCGCTCGAGCGCCTGCCGCACCACGCGGTCCAGCTCCGCCGGCACCTCGACCTTGGGATTGCGGCCGACCATCGGCATCGGCTCCTCGGAGAGGCGCTTGAAGATGAAGCCGTGCGGGCTCTCCGACTCGAAGGGCGGCAGGCCGGTGACCATCTCGTAGAGCACCAGCGCGAAGGAATAGAGATCGCTGCGGCTGTCCAGGACCTCGCCGCTCGCGGCCCCCGCCTGCTCGGGAGAGCAGTACTGGAGCTTGCCCATGAACATCCCGACCTGGGTGATCTCGAAGCT
>DATKFK010000529.1:0-5436 GCA_035544375.1 Thermoanaerobaculia bacterium | reverse complement strand
CGCTGCTCGACGTCAGCGACCGCACCTTGAAGCGCGACTGGCGCAAGGCGCGGGCGTTCCTGCTGGCCGAGCTGGGCTGAATGCCGTCCACCTCGCCCGCTTCGCGCTGGGAGGAGCTCTTCGACGAGCTCGTCGAGCTGGCGGAACCGGAGCGGGCGCGCCGGTTGGCCGAGCTGCGGGCCGCCAACGCCGATCTCGCCGGCCAGCTCGAGCGGCTGCTGGCCGCCGACGCGGCGGCCAGCGGGTTTCTCGATCGCTCGACGCTGGACCTGCTGGGCAACGCGGGCGCCGCGGCGTCGGAGGCGGAGCTCGAGCAGGGCCTCCCCGAGGGCACCACGGTCGGCGCCTTCAGGGTGGTCAGCCTCCTCGGGCGCGGCGGCATGGGCGAGGTCTATCTCGCCGAGCGCAGCGATCCCGCCTTCGCGCAGCGGGTCGCGCTCAAGGTCATCAAGCGCGGCATGGATTCGCAGGCGATCGTGCGGCGCTTCGTGCGCGAGCGCCAGATCCTCGCCCGCCTCGACCACCCCAACCTTGCCCACCTGCTCGACGGCGGCACCGGACCGGACGGACGTCCCTACTTCGCGCTGGAGTGGGTGGACGGCGAGCCGATCACCGCCTGGTGCCGGCGGCGGGACCTCGACCTCGACGGGCGGTTGCGCCTGATGCAGACCGTCTGCCTGGCGGTGGCGAGCGCCC
The DNA here is from genome assembly GCA_035544375.1 of Thermoanaerobaculia bacterium. Lineage (GTDB taxonomy): Bacteria > Acidobacteriota > Thermoanaerobaculia > Multivoradales > UBA5704 > JASLEW01. The sequence continues at coordinate 4,740 of DATKFK010000529.1, read as the reverse complement.
ATCACCGGCTGGTGGTGCACCGCGACCTCAAGCCCGCCAACATCCTGGTGACGGCGGACGGCACGGTCAAGCTGCTGGACTTCGGCATCGCCAAGCTCCTGGCGGACGACGACGTGGAGGGGCTGACGCTCACCCAGCTCGGCGCGCGCGCCCTGACCCCGGCCTACGCCGCGCCGGAGCAAATCTTCGGCGACCCGGTCTCGGCCGCGACCGACGTCTACGCCCTGGGCGTGCTGCTCTACGAGTTGATCACCGGCGGCCTGCCGCACCGGCGGGACCAGCGTGCGCTGCAGGCCCTGGCCAGCGCCGTCGAGCACGAGACCGTCGAGCGGCCGAGCGCGGCGCTGCGGCGGCCGGGCAACCGCGCGCGGCTGGCGCGCCGGGTGGCCGGCGACCTGGACCTGGTCGTGATGACCGCCGTCCACCGCGACCCGGCGCGCCGCTACCCTTCGGCCCAGGCGCTGGCCAACGACCTCGGCCACTTCCTCGCCGGCCGTCCGATCCGCGCCCGCCCTGACGAGGTCGGCTACCGGATGCGGAAGTTCGTCAGCCGGCACCGGCTGCCGGTGGCGGCGGTCGGCGCCGGCATCGCGGCGCTGATCGCCGGCCTCGCGCTGGCGTTGTGGCAGGCGCACGCGGCCAGCCGCGCCGCGCAGCGCGCCGACGCCGAGGCCCAGCGCGCCGAGCGGGTGAAGTCGTTCCTGATCTCGATCTTCCAGCAATCGGACCCGGATGCGGGCGAAGGCGCGAAGCTCACCGCGCGCGAGCTGCTCGAGCGCGGCGCCGCCAGTGTCGACGCCGGGCTTGCCGGCGAGCCGCAGGTGCAGGCCGAGCTGCTCGACGCGGTGGCGCGCATCGAGAACAGCCTCGGCCTGCTCGACCAGGCACTGGCGCACGCCCGGCGCGCCCTCGCGCTGCGGCAGGCGATCCTGCCGCCTGCCGACGGCCGGGTCGGCCTCTCGCTCGAGATGGTGGGCGAGGCCCTGCGCTCGCGCGGCGCCATGGACGAGGCCCGCAGGTCCTTCGAAGCGGCGCTCCCCGTGCTCATCCGCGCCTTCGGCGCCGACTCGACCGAGGTCGCCGCGGCCCGCCGCGAGCTGGGCGGCTCGCTGCACATGCCACAGGAGAGCCGTCTCGCCGTGGAGCTGCTGCGCCAGGCTCACGCCACCTTCGTCCGCCGCCTGGGCGAGGCCCACGTGGATAGCGCCGTGACGCTGCACATGCTGGGCGCGGCCCTCGAGGAGAATCAGCAGTATCGCGAGGCCGAAGCCGCGTATCGCCGCGCGGCGGTGCTCCTCGAACGGAGCCTCGGCTCGCGCAACCTGCACGTGGCGACGACCCAGGACGCCCTCGCGGGCCTGCTCGACCGCATGGGCAGGACGGCTGAGGCCAGGCCGTTGCTCGAGCGGGCGCTCGCCACCGAGCGGGCGGTGCTCGGGCCCCACACCGAGCGGGTTGCCGAGACGCTGTTTTCGTACGGCATCCTGCTGGGCCGCGAAGAGGAGTATGCCGCGGCCGACAAGGCGTTCGCCGAAGCGCTGGCGATCTTCGGACCGGACAGCTTCAATGCCGGCCACTGCCTGCGCTATCTGGGACTGTCGGCGATGGGACAGGAACGCTATGGAGAGGCTGCCGCCCTGTTCGCGCGGGCCGCCGAGACCTACCGCCGGACCCTGGGCGAGGACGACGTGCAGCGGTGGCGGTCGGTCGCCGACCTGGGTTGGGCGCATCTGCGGCTGGGCCGGATGAGCGAGGCCCGCCGCGAGCTGAGCACGGCCATCGCCGGGATCGAACGTCTGGCGGGCGCCAGCGACTACGAGCTGGTGCAGCCGCTCGAGGAACTTGGCGAGCTCGAGACCTTCGCCGGCGAGGCGGGCGCCGCGGTGGCGACGCTGCGGCGGGCGCGGGCGCTGGACGAGAAGCTGTTCGGAACCATCGAGCGCCCCTCGGTGGCCAGGACGGACCTGCTGCTCGCCCGGGCGCTGCTGGCACGCAATGCCGAAGGCGACGCGCCGGCAGCGCGCCGCGCCCTCGACGAGGGGCTGGGGATCTTCGCGCGCGTCCACCCGCAGGACGTGCTGCGGGCCGAGTCGCTGGTCGAGAGCGGCCGTCTCGCCCTGGCCGGCGGCGACCGCGCCCGCGCCCGCGTCGATCTCGCCGCCGCCGTGCCGCTGCTCGTGTCCCGCCACGGTGCTGCGCACGCCGACACGCGCGAGGCGCAGCAACTGCTCGCAGCCGCTGGCGGGTAGTGCCCCGGGCGGCGGGCGTGCCGTGCGCGGCTACCGCCGGCTGCCTTCGCGGGCGCGGGCGGCGCGGTCGGCGATAAACACGAAACCGTGACCGCGGGCATCCTGCTCCAGGCTGGTCAGGCGCTCGGCGGCGCGCCCGCGGCCGCCGCGCCCGGCCTCGATCTCGCCGGCCGCCAGCCGCACCTCCAGGGCGAGCGGCCCCAGCCCCGCCGACTGTGCCTGCGCCAGCGCGGCGGCCAGGATGCGGAGCGCCTCCTCGGGTTTCGTCGTGGCGTACAGACGGGCCTTGGCGAGCGCCACCGTGATGCGCACCTCCGGCTCCTTGCTGGTGGCGGCCAGCCGGTCCGCGCGCTCGATCTCCCGCCATGCCTCGCCGAGCGAGTGCTGCGCGAGCAGGACCCGCGCCAGCGCCGCACGCGCCTCGGCCTCCTCGTCAGGCATGTGCTCGGCCTGGAAGTGGGTGAGCGCATCCTGCGCGTAGGCCTGTGCCGGCGACGGGTGCCCCTTGTCCAGCTCGAGATCGGCGAGCGCCAGCTGGCTGCCGGCGATGACATTGGTATCGCCCAGGCTGCGGCCCCGCGTCATCGCCTCCTGACGCGTGCTGCGCACCTTGGCGAGATCGCCGCGGGCGGCGGCCACGTCGCCTTCGAGAGCCAGGGCATCGACGATCCGGGTCTGGTCGTCGATGGCAGTGGCCAGGCTGACCGACTGGGCGAGGTAGCTCTCGGCCTTTGCCAGGTCCAGCTGGCTGTACGAGACCCCTGCCAGCGAGAACAGCTGTGCCGCTTCGCCGCTGCGGTTCTGCAGCTGGTGAAAGAGCGCCAGCGCCTGCGCGAAGCGCTGGGCAGCCTCTCCGAGCTTGCCTTCCCGCTTCAGCGTGAGCCCGAGGTTGCCGGTGGTCTCGGCCTCCTGGGCCCGGTCGCCCAGCCGGCGATAGTTCTCCATGGCCGCCGCGAACTGGGCCTGGGCGGCGGCCAGGTTCCCCTGCGAGCCCGCGATGGCCGCCAGGGTATCGAGCACGCGGCTCTGGCCGCGCAGGTCGCCCACTTCCTTGAAGCCGTCGAGGGCCTCCGTGGCCTTCTCTTTCGCCTGCTCGAAATTGCCCTGGTAGTAGAGGATCCCGGCCGTGGCCCAGAGCACCTGCGCCAGGTTGCGCTGGTCCGCGGCGCCGGCGTAGATGGCCTCCGCTTTCTTGAAGGCCGCGAGCGCCGCCCGGCGATCGCCCAGATGCCCGAGCGCTCCGCCCTCGAAGCACAGGGCCCGTGCCGCCACCAGGTCGTCGCCGTCGTGCTCCGCCTGCTCGCGCGCCCGGCGCGCCGCCTCGCCCTCGTGCGGGAAGTCCGCGAGCGCCTTCTGCACCTCCGCTTCGGCGAGGTCGAGACGCGCGCCGACGACGGCGGTCGCCGGGTCCTGCTTGAGCCGGCCGACCAGCTGCAGGGCTTCGCCGGCCCTGCCGGAGCCGATCAGCGCATAGACCAGGGCGAGGCCGTACCCGGGATGATGCGGGAAGGCGTCGTGCAGCGCCTGGTAGCTCTCGCTCGCCTTGTCCGGGCGGCCCGCAACCTGCCAGTAGCGGGCGGTGACCAGCAGACGCTCCTCCCGCGGCAGGCCCGCGGCGTGATCGAACGCCACCCTGGCCTCCCGCATGGCCCGGTCCTGGTGCCCGAGCGCCTCCAGGGCGACCGCCAATCCCGAGTGCGCCAGCCAGTAGTCCTGGCGCGCCGCGACCGCCCGCTCGAAGGCGCTCTGGGCTTGCGCGGGATCGAGCTTGCCCAGCAGCTTCACGCCGCCGTCGTAGAGCTCCTCGGGGGTGCGGAACAGGTCGCCGAGCGGCAGGATGGCGCTGCGCACGGCGCTGGCGGGCGCACGGCCCAGCTGGGCTCCACGGCCGCCGGACCTGATGATCCCCGTCAGCGCCATCAGCGCGGCGAGCGCCGCCAGCACGATCAGCGCGGCGGCGGCCGCCATGGCGCGGCGCCGCCGGTGCCGCCGGCCGCGCGCTCCGGGCGCGACCTCTTCCCCGGCAATGGCGGCGGTCACGTCGCTGGCCTGGGCGAAGCGGTCGGCGGGGGCGCGTTCGAGGCAGCGCAGGATGGCGGCGTCCCAGGCCGGGTCGAGGCCGGGCACGTGCTGGTGCGGCGGCCGCGGGTCCTCCTGCACCCGCTTGAACGCCGTCGAATAGGAGTTCGTGCCGACGAACGGCGGGGCGCCGGTGACCATCTCGTAGAGCACGCAGCCGAGCGAGTAGATGTCGGTGGCCGCCGTCACCTCGCCGCCGGTGACCTGCTCCGGCGCCATGTATGAAGGAGTGCCCAGCAGGTCGCCGCGGACGGTGAGACCGTCTCCCTCGCCGTACGTGCGTGCCAGGCCGAAGTCGGTGATCACCGCGCGCGGCTCGCCGGCGGCGCCGCAGAGCATGACGTTGCCGGGCTTGAAATCGCGGTGGATCACCCCGGCCCGGTGCGCCGCCGTCAAGCCGTCCGCCACCTGG
>DATKFK010000528.1:0-13907 GCA_035544375.1 Thermoanaerobaculia bacterium | reverse complement strand
CCGTACTCTGCGAAAGTGCCCCCCGATGCGACGGCTGGACCTCGAACCTCCTCTTGCGGGAGCAGCTGGAACCTGAGGGCCGCCCTACCGCTCGGGAAGTCTTCGCTCGCTCCCGCCGCGAGCACCGAGTCCTGCTCACTGAGGACAAGGATTTTGGACAGCTGGCCGTGGCCTCCGACCTGCGCGGGGAAGAAGGTGTTCTCCTCATCCGCTGCCCCGAGCAGTCTCGTGGCGAACTTCCTGCGTCCATCGTCGCTCTCGTTGAAACCTCAGGTGAACGTCTACTTGGAGCGGTCGTAGTCTGGACGCCAGCCCGAGCCCGGTTTCGGGCGATTCGCGGCGAGGCAGGTACGAGAGCCGAATAGCGCGCGGAGCTAAAGCCGGCGCCGTGGCCGCGGCGCATGTCGTTTATTGCTTGCCTTTAGATTGTTATGTAGCGAAGTATTCATAAAGTTGACGGGACGCAAGAATGCCGACCCTCGCGAAGGCCGGCACACATGCATCACTCCGTTTCGACGAGCCACCTTCTCCTCGTTCCGAGGCGCTGAAAGCGTCATTTTAGGCGACGAGGTACATATCATTTTATTTGAGGAGTTACAGCAACCAACAGCCCGCGTTAAACCCGAGACCTGTCCCGGACAGGTCCACTAAACCCAGGAGGGGGAAAATTAACGTCGCGCAGGGGGGGAAATTTGGCGTCCACTTGAGACAGGGGTTGGACGTGCAAGGCGGCGAGCTCGGGGCGGTCGGCCAGATCGACGGGCAGCGGCGGGCGGCGTTGGTGCTCGCGGCGGTGCTTTTAGAGCAGGTACTCGACCGAGGCCAGGGTCGGCGTGTTGCGGGCGAGGGCCTCGGCGAGAGCGGCGCGCAGAGCTTCGGCGCCGTAGAGCTGCAGGAGCCGGGTCAGCGGCACGGTCAACAGTGCGGCACTTTGGTAGCGAGGAAAGGCCGCATCGAGAAAGGCTGCGACCTCCGTCACGGCGAGGCGCAGGGCGGAATCGACGGCGCCGGCTGTGGCACCGCGCTTTTGGGCTAACAGAGCGTCGGTATGGGTCTTGTCGGTGACGCGCCGGTGGTCGCCTTCGACTGGAATGGGTGGTCGCGTCGCTGCCTGACGCGCTCTAAACAAACCGACTGCCACCGGGTCTCTTACAGTGGCTCAGGGCATCTTGGTCATCGACGAAGGGTGCTCGACCCAAGCTCAACAACCGTGCGGCGGGCCGCACTGGTCTTGCGGGAGGTCGCCATGCGCAAAGCTCTTGTTGTGGGCGTCGACTACTACGCGCACATCACCTGCCTTCATGGCTGCGTAAACGACGCGCATGCGATGAAAAGCGTTCTGGAGAAGCACAGCGATGGCAGCGTTAACTTCGGGGTGCTGCTGCTCACAGCCAGCGATGCGAAAACCGTGGTCACGCGGCCACAGCTGAAGGGTCGTATACAGCAACTCTTTGCGGACGACAGCGACATCGCGCTTCTCTATTTCGCCGGGCATGGTCACATCGAGGCGACCGGCGGGTACCTCTGCGGCAGCGACTGCCGACGGGGCGATGAGGGCCTTTCTCTGGGCGAGGTGCTCACGCTGGCCAATGAATCGCAGGCGAGGAACAAGGTAATCGTCCTCGACAGCTGTCACTCGGGCGTGGCCGGGAATCCCAGCGGCCAGCAGATGGCCGAGCTGTCGGAAGGAATGACGATTCTCACGGCCTCGACCAAAGACCAATACGCTTCCGAAGAGAACGGAAGCGGCGTCTTCACAACCTTGTTCGTCGACGCGATGAACGGCCCCGCCGCTAATCTAGTCGGCGATGTTACACCGGGCAGTGTCTATGCGCACATCGATCAATCGCTTGGCCCTTGGAAGCAGCGGCCGGTCTTCAAGACCAACGTAAAGAGTTTCGTCTCACTACGAAGAGTACAGGCGCCCATTGCTCTGGCCGAGCTCCAGCAGCTGACCGCGTTTTTTCCCGAGCCGGGATTCGAGGTCAGGCTCGATCCCTCGTTCGAGCTCGAGGTTAGGGGGCGACCTGAGGGCGCACCCCCTCCAGATCCCGAGAACACGGCGAAGTTCGCGGTCTTGCAGCACTACAACCGGGTCAATCTGGTCAAGCCAGTAGGCGCCCCTCACATGTGGCATGCCGCCATCGAGTCGAAATCGTGCACGCTCACGGTCTTGGGTGAGCACTACCGGCGCTTGGCCGAGCAGAAGCTGATCTAGCCGGGGAGCCATGACTCTTTCCGGTTTAGCTTCGTAATAGGAGACTAGCTCATGTTGAAAGAAATTCACTTTCCGTCAGCTATCCTTGGTAGTATCGCGGGATCGGCGCTGGTCCAGCTGGTGACGAGAATTGACTACCTGCTCGCCACCTTTCCTGGTCTCTTCAAGCCGTTCTGGGGGTTCGCCCTGCCGATTGCTGTCGCCATCGCATTCGCAGTATCGTTCGTGGCGGCCACGCTGGCACCACCGCATCTATCATCTAGGACGGGGGACATGACAGGGGTGATGATTGGGGTCTTCACCTATGAGGCTGTACTGCATGGCGGATTTGATCTCAACTGTTTTTTTGCATCCGTAGCATATGGTTTCGTTGGATTTTGTGCCGGATCGATCGCCGCAGGTCTGAAAGGGGTAGCTGAACCAGAGCGAGACGATCTAGAGGCCCCCTAAAGTTGTGCGAAGGCAACGGATGGGCGAGCCTTGTGAGCTGATTCGGCTGCAGGGAGCCGCGAGTCGGGTCACCCCGATTCACGTGCAGATTCTACTACCTAAAATACTAGGTGCCATCGCTATCTCTGCCAGCCTCAGGGCTTCTGGGCGGATTGTCGATCTTGCTATCCTTGCATCCTCTCCAGCGTCTCACGCATCGAAGGCGCAGCTCATGAGTCTATCGTCCGGCGCGGCTTTAAACTATTGTGTTGCGATTTCTGCATTTGGCCTTGCTGGCGTTGTATCAATGCTGGTCCTGCGGCCTTATATCAAGGCTAGTGCAGCCGGTATCTTTCTGAGTTTCGTCGCCTTCGGTTTGTGGCAGGTCGGCTCCCTGTGCCTCGTCATATTCTTTACAAACAATGTCCATGCATTGGCGGTCTCAGTCATTTGCGGCGTGATTGGATTCAAGACAATCGAGAAGGGGGCCGAGATGTTCGTCGGGGCTCGGCGATACATGCTCCCCACATTTGAAGAGGTCGAGCGAGTTGATCAACGTCTCCCCATTCTGTATCTTCGCCCTTTTGTTATGGATGACGTGCGTGCAACTGGGCGGTACTCTCTCGAGGCGCGCAAGGGCAGGGTTCTCACCTGGCGAGTGTTGAATTCTAGCTTCTGGACCGAAGCACGAGAGTGGACTTTTGAAGAGGTGCTGTGTAAAGGCATCGGTATTGTAGGGCCAGTCGTAGCAATGGGACGCCCTGGGGAAGCACTGCCTAGGCTCGGTGCAGTGCGTAAATATTGCGAGACGCAAGATTGGCAAAGTGAAGTCCTGGGATTCTTTCGGCGTTGCTCGTTTGCATGTCTCATGATCGGAGATTCAGAAACCATCGTCTGGGAGTTCGGTAGAATAGTCGAGCACGGTGATGAGAGTAGAGTTATTTTGATCATTCCCCCTGGCGCCGATCGTGGGCGGTTGTGGCAGAGATTCACCAGCAGAGTCGAAGCGCTGGGCCTGAAGAGCCTGATTCCCGCGGAGATTCCTGAAGGTGCATTGGCGGTATTCTTCGGCGAGGGCTGGAAGCCCATCGTAATCTCAGGTGAGCCGACCCTGGCAGGGTATCAGGAGATCGCAAAGATGATAAGACCACAAACGGCCCGCAGCGCTAGTATCTGCTCAGGAAGAAGGTGACGGGCTTGCTGTACACCTTCGCGAACTTCTCAAGCGCGGTGGGGTCGATTCGCCGCTCCCCGGCCTCCACCTGGAGACGAAGGACTGCGGCGGGCCGGTTAGCGGAGGCAAGCCGGCCTGGACGCCGCAGCAGTTATGTGCGTTGTCGTACGTCTGTCTCAGTGCCCATGGCCACGGCTTCGGAATCGGGCAGATCTTCTTCGATCCGGCTTCTTGCCGAAAACCCTCGCATTCCTGATGCAGGCCGCCGGCGTTTGCTACCTGCTGAACAGCTTCGCGCTGCTTTTCGCCCCCGGGCTCGCATCGATGCTCTTCCCTGCCGTCATGCCGCCGCCCATCATCGCGGCGTCTTCGCCAGCCCTCTGGCTCCTCGTGAAGGGCGTAGACCTGGCGAAGTGAAGTGGGAGGAAGGGCTGCGCATCGCCTTCGGGCGCGTCGGGTCGCTCGCGAAGCTGAGCCGCACCAGCTTCAACCGGGTGCTGGTGGATTTGATCGAGTAGGGGCTGGCGGCGAGGGAGCAGGAAAGCAGGCCTGGGCTCTCGGGTTAGCTGGCAGGGCGGGGAATCCGGCCTCGCAAGCGGATCACAAATGGGCAACGAACCCCCAGGGGTTCATCCATAAGTTGCCACCCTGGCGCGTCGCCCTCCGAAGCTCGACGACAGAGTAACCACCGGCGCCCTGCGGCGTCGGGATTCGCGGGGGCGTTGGCCGCGTGCGTCATGGCAGACCAGCGGCCGGGAGATCCGGCGCGCAAGTGCGTGACCCAGCGGGCGGAAGCGACCACGAGCGCGAAGAAAAGGATTGCCAGGTGAATCCTCAGGATGAAGACCGCGGTGCTCTGTGCTCGTGGCCTTACGGCGTCGCGCAAGCGCAGCTTGGTAGGCGGCGAGACGTCATTGATGAGGTCGGGCCGACACAAGCCGAGCGCCTGCTGGCAGTGCAGGATGTGGGTGAGTTTGCGAATCTCGACCTCGCGGTGGTGCAGGGAGATCAAGATGCCGAAGACCGCGGATAAGGCCACCAGGGCCGCTAAAAGGGTGGTGGCGATGGCGCTGTGGAACTGGGCATCCACGGTGACCAGGCCGGCTGCGATCACCGCCTCCATCTGCACAGCCTTCCAGGTCTGGTCGCGAGCGTGATGGTGATCGCGCCAGGCTTCGTCCATGGCCAAGCGGATGCTCTCGGGTTGCGGTTCGACCGCCGGGTTCGGGTCTGGCATCTGCGCAGGTAGCTTACGCCGGCCGCGCGGCGGCGCCCTCGGAGGAGGGCTGCGGCGGCTGGTTGACGGGCATCTCCTTCAACACGTGCAGCCAGATCACACGGTTGCGCTCGATGGTCGTAGCCAGTTTACCTGGCCGGCGACGGGTCGCGCTTACGCCGAATGCCATGGCGAGCAAGAGCGTTCCGATCGCGCATACATTCGGTACGAAGTGGGAAGAGCCGAACGCGAACCAGCCGCTGCTCACGACCGCCAGCGCGGCGATGCCAAGATGCAGCTTGTAGATGGCCGGGTAGTAGAGGAAACCATCAGGCACCGCTTCACGATCCAGCTCATGATCGACGGTCTCCCTGGCCTGCGGCCGCTTGATCCATTTCCGATACTCGCGCAAAGAGGTCTCCCACCCTTGCCAGGGAGCCACGCGGGGTGCCTCGAGTTGCAGCTGAATGTAGGCGATGATCCTGCCGGCGCTGACAAGGCGATTGGCGGTAAACCAAAGATTGAAGACCAACAGGCCTACGATAACGATGGGTACTACCGCCACGTACTCGGTGTCGACCTTGAAGGCGCCGACCGCCGTAAGACCGCCGGCGGCGATCAGGAGCGGCCGCTCGAACACATAGCGCTTGGAGTCCGCGAGCTCGCTGCGCAGGCTTTGATACTCGTCGCGCGGGCCTACCGGGTCAGCAGGTGCCATGGGATCTCCTCCTCCTTGTCCACGGATCGAGGCGGGCCATCCGCGATGAGGCTTTCTTACCACGAGAGGGACTTTCGTGTCTCTACCTTCACGAATAATCCCGGTATCGATCGCGTCCTTGCTGATTATCCTTTCGCTCGCCTCGTCCCCGATCTGCTCGTAGATCTCTTGCTGAGACGAATCTGATTCTGAGGCAGATCTATCTCGTTCTAGGGAAGAAAAATGATCGGATTCAGTGTTGGCGAGGATCTCTAACCTTATACCTATGCTCCACAAGGTAATCTGTGCGCCGGACACGACCAGGAACGCACCAACTAGGGACTCCAGCAAATTACTCGCGCGGGAAAGGCGGTTTCCAAGATAAATGGTTGACAGGCCGGTGGCTACGATGAGCGCTCTCGACACAACTTTCCGCCATCGGCCAGACCGCCAGTAAATTAGCATATGGTAGCGAAGCGGCCTGCGATGGGGGTAATAATGCATCACCCCTTTCCTCCCAGTGAGTCGTTTACGGATGAGATAAGCCTTACTACGCTCTTTCCGGTGAGCAAGGCCAACCCGGCAGCGGTGACCCACAGCGGTTGCGGCAAAGCGATCGACAGTAGAGTGGGTGCAAGTAACTTTAGGCCACCGATCGTGAGGCCACCTACTCCCAGGGCCTTAGAGGTGAAGAAGCTGACGTAGTCGTTCCATCTTGCCAGTCGCTCCGCCCTTTCGATCCGCTGGATGTCGGCTGCTTCTCGCGCAGCCTGCTTAGCCGACTTGGCCATTCTTGCTTTCCGGCTTGAGCCACCGTTGCGACTACCTTGGCGCCGATCGAGAGGTCGGGACACGCATCCGGGATGGCTGGTCAAACTCGCACCTTAGAGGGTCGGCGCTGTTTGCCAGCCTGCCGAAAACAACTCCTCTATTGTACTCAGCTCGCAATCCTAGGTGAGTTCAATCCATCGGACAAGCTTATGCGCGCGTCGGCATATTTCTAGTTCACTGATAGACGCTTTTCTCGTTTCCTTTGTCTATGCTATCCGGGAACGCTCGCCGGCTTGGCGGGTTCTTTTCGTCGGCGGGCCGCTCCACTCAAATTCCGCAGGCCCCTCTTGGGGAGGGGGGCCTGGCGGCATACGATCCTAACGCCTCAGGAGGAGGTCCAGCCATCAGCTCGTAAGTGGTGTCGAACTCTCTTCGGCTCATGTTGTCCAGTCTGCTGCCCCAACCGGAAGAGGAGCGACTCGGCCAGCGCGTTAGTTCAGGTTGGCTCGCAGTCGGAGCCGACGACGTAGCCGATTGCCTTGACGACCTCCCGCCATGCCATCTCGTCGAGCACGCCGATCCGGCCGGCACCCGCCCGATCCAGCTGGCGTTTGTCTATCGACAGGATGTTCTCGCACTGCGCGACGCAGTCTTCCGTAAAGCCAAACTGTCCGGCGTGGAATGGCACGCAGCTCGCCAGCTGGCTGCGGACTGCAAAACGCGCCGAGGTGCAGACGACGACCAGAGCGTAATGGCCGCGGTTGAGCTCCTCGCGCGAAACGATGATGACGGGATGCGGACCGACCTCGGGGAAGTCGGCAAGGTAGATCTCACCGGGCTCCATCAAGGCCCCGTCTTGGCGCGGTCCCCGGCGTTGCGTAGGGCCACCGCCCGGATCGCCCTCTGCCGTCTTTCGTCGTCGACGATCTCACGGACCGCCTCGTACTCCGCCAACGGGAGGAGTACATATGCCTCGTTGGAACGGGGATCAACCAGGCGTGGAGGGCCACCGTGCACCTCGTCGAGTGCGCGCTGCTGCTGCTCGGTCAAGCGAATGGGCATGGGCCATTATCGCTCAATCCAGGAAGTGCGGCGCATTGCGCCGGGCGGCCGAGAGAGCGCGCGGCCCGTCCGACCAGACGATCTCGCAGGTCCCCCGGGTACTCAGCTCAGAGTGGTCACCTTCGCGCTGATCGGGGGCTTTTTGGACCGCCGGGATCAGGGAAGCCTGTCCTCAATATGAGACGGCAAAACACACCCCCAGGGATTCGTGCACATTTCGCCGCTTACCCTTCGCGGTCGGATTTCGAGGGCTGAGCCTGCCCCTGACTGGGTCGTTCGTATGGGCGGCAGGCCAGGACTGGCAGTGCGGGGCGGCGAGGTGATTGCAGAGCGTTGCTATGCCTGCCCGAGCGCGACGCGCTCCCAGGCGGGCGGGTAGCGCACCACCAGCCCCAGCTCATCGACCTCCAGCTCGGCGGTGAAGGCGCCTCCTCTGCTTTCGTACTGCACCCGGCGCTCGTCCAGGCGGGTGTACCGCTGCGCCAGCGGTTCGACCGTTAGCTCGGGGAAGCGCAGCCAGGCGGCGGTCACCTGGCGGCTCTCGCCGGGGGCTAGGCCGAGGCGGCGCAGCGGCAGGATGTTGGTGGACGGGGTGAAGGCGAGATCCACGTCCCGGCAGCCGGCGACCTCTGGCATTTCGTCGGCACCTCGCCGCCAGCGCCAGCCGCCGCCGGAGTCACCCGCGGTGAGCTTGACGTGCCGCGTCTCTGCGCTCTGGGTCAAAGCCACGTGGACGCCGAGAGTGGTCCAGTCGGGAGCGCAGGCGACCGCGTATTTGAGCCGGCAGGGCGAGCCGGCCTGGGCGAGGATCACGGTGCCGGTGAGCCGCGGCCCGGCCGCGCTCTCCCAAAGCCGGAAATACTCGATCCCGGGAACATCCATGCGGCGCCAGGCGAGCTCGCGGACCAGCCGGGAGCGGGAGCCCCGGACGACGCGTGCGTCCTGGGCTCCGGCCGCCGCCGCGGGCGCGCCGTCGTGGCCAGACGAGGACATCGCCGCGATTCTATGTCCGGCCGCCTGGCATTTTGGATCGCCGCCCATCCAAAGCGCTGGATCACGAGCGCGGTGCGGCGGCGGTCCAGCGGGCGGCGCCAGGCGCCGGCTCGTTTCGTCCGGGCGGGCATCGGCCTTGCTTTGAACCAGGAAACAGGGTTTGCTCCCAACCAGATGAGAAGACCGAACGGGATGGGCTTCGCGGTCGGCCTCGCCGCGACGCTGCTGCTGATCGCGGACGGCACCGCGATGGCGAAGGCGCGGACCGGCAGCGTCCACGGCACGGTCACCGACGAGGAGGGCAACCCCCTGGCAGGTGTCGAGGTGACGCTCGAAGCGGGCGCCGGACCGAGGGTCCAGGTCACCAACGCCCACGGCGAGCTCCGCTTCGACGACCTGCCGCCGGCGAAGCAGGCGAAGCTGACGTTCGCGCTGCAGGGGTACTACACCACGTATCAGGAGCTCAGGATCAAGGCCGGCCGCGACACGAAGATCGAAATGACCATGGCCAGCCCGGACATCCAGGTCGACTTCTTCGAAGCCTTCCCGCGGCTGCTCGACGAGCACGAGACCGTCCGGGGCGTGACGGTCACCCAGGAGGAGCTGCGGCGGATGCCGACCGCGCGCATCCCCTGGGCGCTGTTGCCGAGCGTGCCGGGCGTGCAGGCAGACCCGATCGGCGCCGGCGCCGGCGATGGCCTCCGTCGAGCGGCCTACGCCGGACCGGGAAGCACGGGCGCCAACTCGATATGGTCCGTCGACGGCGCTGTGGTCACGGACATGGCGGCGCCAGGCGGGTCACCCGCCACTTACGACTTCGACGCGCTCGAAGAGGTGCAGATCAAGACCGGGGGCGCCGACCTTGCCATCGCGACCGGCGGCGTCGTCCTCAACCTGGTCACCAAGCACGGCAGCAGCCTTTGGCGCGGCAGCGCCCGCTACTTGAACGCGCCGTCGGCCACGCAGTCGAGCGCCGGTTCCGGGCGCGGCCGGCAGGCCCCCGATGCTGCCGGCGCGCCGAATGGCCTCGAGCGCATCCGCGGCATCGACGATTTCGGTGGCGAAGCCGGCGGCCCGGTGGTTGCCGACCACCTGTGGCTGTGGGGCGCATTCGGCGACCGGAAGACCTCCGGCTTTGCCGCGGGAGGCATCCCCTACGACGCGCAACAGGCGACGTACAACGGCTCCGTCACCGCTCAGATCGGAGACGCCAACAACGTCACCTTCTCCGCGTTCCAGAACGACGAGACCGTGGCCGGCCGCGACGCCGGCCCGGCACGTCCGCTCGAGACCGCGTGGGACCAGGGCCGCGGCGGTTCCAGGCCGACGTTCGCGAGGGTCCAGGACGACCAGATCTTCAGCTCCGGCGCCTGGGTCGCGGGGACGTTCTCGGAGGTCAACGACGGTTTCCGTCTGACGCCGATCGGCGGCGCGGCGGCGACGCCCTACCTCGACCCTGACGGCGTCTGGCACCATGGCTTCACCAGTTACGTCACCAACCGTCCCCAGCGGCAGGGAAAGCTCGACGGCACGACATTCTTCATGACCGGACTCGTCAGCCATGCCCTGACGCTGGGCGGCTCCTATCGCCGCGTCGATACCAGGTCCCTGGAGCAGTGGGGCGGCGTGGGCTGGATCCTGGATGGGGCATGGCTGGACGCGCCCGCGGGCCAGAACCTGCTCTACGCTGCCCGCGCCGCCAGCCTCGACGCGACCAACACCTACACCAGCGGCTACGCGGAGGACGCGATCGAATACCACAGCCTGCTGGCCAACGCCGGCGTCCGTTACGACCTGCAGCAGGGGCACAACAATCCCTCGACCTCGCCCGCCAACCCGGTGCTGCCGGCGCTGCTGCCGGCCTACCGCTTCCGGGGCAGCGGCGCGGGCTTCTCGTGGCAGAACCTGGCGCCGCGCCTGGGCCTCACCTATGCCGTCGACGACAACCGGCAGACCCTGCTGCGGGCGAGCTACTCGCGATTCGCCGACCAGCTCGGGGCCGGCGCCGTCGCCTTCACCAATCCGGCCGCCGTCCAGTCGTACGACTACTTCGTCACGCCGCAGACCGGCCCCGGAACGCCTCTGGTCCTGTCGCCGGCCGGCACCGGCGGCAACGTCGATCCCACGACCAGGCTGCCGTTCGCCAACAACGCGGTGGCCAGGAACTTCTCCGCCGGGCTCACCGACGAGGGCCTAGTCAGCGTCGAGCACGCCCTGTCGTCCGACATGGTGATCGGCCTCGAGCTCACCTATCGCCGGCTGGCCGACATCGCCGATCGGGACCTCCTGGTCTTCGACTGCTCGGGAACGGGGACGGGGTGCGCCGGCGACGTTTCTGCCATGGGTAGGATTGCCAGGCGCGGCGACTACCAGCCGGTCACCGTGACCGCCGCCCTGCCCGGCGGCCGGGTCGTGCCGGTCACCTACTACACGCTCAGGCCCGGCGTCTTCACCCGCAACGGACAGATCCTGGTCAACGGCGGCCGGACGCAGCGCTACCAGGCCGCATCGCTCGTGGTCACGCGGCGCCTCTCCCATTCCTGGATGCTGCGCGGCCACTTCACGATCGACAGCTGGCGGTGGGGGAACACCGGCAGGCTTCCCGACCCGACGGAAGGCCCTGCCGGCGGCGCGCGCGACGGCGACCCCGTGCTGGCGGCGAGCGGCGGCGCGGCCGGACCCGGGGCGTACGTCTACGCCGGCGCCAGGTGGACCGGCAGCCTCGATGCCCTCTACCAGGTTGGGCCGGATCGCCCGTGGGGCTTCGACCTCGCCGCCAACCTCACCGCGCGCCAGGGCTATCCGCTGCCGTACTACGTCAGCCAGCCGCTCGACGTGAACGGCAACTACGCCGGCGCCCCGCGGGAGGCGGTGCTGGCGGCGGCCTCGCCGGCATCCGTCCGGCTGGCGAACGTCTACGGCACCGATCTGAGGATCGCGAAGGAGCTCCAGTACCGGGACTGGGCGCTCACCGTGAGCGTCGATTGTTTCAACGCCTGGAACGCCTCGACGGTGCTGCAGCGTGTCGCCGACCTGGGCACCGCCCAAAGGTCCGCGGGCACCGCCGGCGCCGTCTACGAGACGCTCAGCCCGCGGATCTTCCGTTTCGGCGCCCGCGTCGCTTTCCGTTGAAGCGTGGTTCGCCGGCATCAGCGGGGGGTTGCGACGACGGAGTAGAGCTCTCCGAACACCGGGTGGAGGTCGGCGGCGATGCCCTCGTCGAGGCGGGCCAGCGCCGCGGCGATGGCGGCGTCGGCCGGCACTGCCGGAGCGGGCCAGGCAAAGGTGAGCAGGTTGCGGCCGGGCCGCAGGAGATGCCGGGGCAGCAGCGCGGCCGGGCGGCTCCAGGTCTCGCGCAACGGCAGCGCGGCGGCGGGGCTGCCGTTGACCGACACCAGCAGCCGCCGGCCGCGAGACGCTGCCGCAGGCCGGCTGGCCGCCGCCGGCACTTCGCGGCGCCGTCTCGAGGCCGCGGCATGCGACTCGGCCGGGTCGGGCGACGGCGGCCGCGGCAGGCGGGCGGTGATCTCCAGCGCGACGTCGCCCGTGCCGTCGCAGAGCAGGCAGAAGCGGGTCTCGGGCCAGGGGCTGCGCAGGGTGGCCCTGCGGGACAGGTCATCGAAGCTCATCACCTCGGGGTAGAAGCGCTCGAGCGGTTCCCACAGGTAATAGGGCGGCGCCAGCAGGTCGGTGCCGCCGGCGCGGATGCCGCGCCGGGCGGCGAGCAGGGCGTCGGCCTCGGCGCCCGCCGCCGCGCGGCCATGGCGCTCGAGGCTCGAGACGATGGCCGCGACGACCTCGGCGTCCACGTGGTCCCAGCGCCAGCCGTGCGCCAGACCCAGCGGGTGCTCCGTGGCGAGGTTGCGCCGCTGCGCCGCGGTCAGCACCGCCGGCAGCGGGGCGGCGCGGGTGGCGATCAGGTCCAGCATCGCCGACTCGATGCCGGGCGAGGCGGCCAGCGCGGCATCGCACCAGGACTCCAGAAACGGCGCCTTGGCGCCCACCGAGAGCAGGCGATGCGAGCCGTGGACCGCCGCGCCGAGCCGTGCCACCGCCTCGACGCCCGCGGGCACCTGAAGGGGCGGCAGGCGCCGCAGCAGCTCGCGCCAGCCGAGCTCACCCGCGGCGGCCGCCGCAGCTGCCGCACCGGTGGCGGCGCCCTCCGCCATGTCCGCGAGCCGCAGCACCTCGCAGGCCACCGCCGCCATCGCCACCTCGATCCCTTCCGCCGTCAGGTGGCAGTAGTCGAGGAACAGGCGCCGGCCGGGCAGCGGCGAGCCGGTGTGGGCGGCGAACACCGCCGGCAGATCGACGCCGGCGAAGCCGTGGCGCCGCACCGCCTGGCGCAGCAGGGCCATGGCCAGGCTGGTGGCCTGCGGCGCGCCCAGGAAGGCGAGGTTGGGGTAGGCGGCGGCGTCGATCTCGGCCCGCGCCGCTGCGGCGGCCGCGCTCTCGTCGCCCGCGCCGCTGCGGGCGCGCGCCAGCAGCCGCCAGGGCGTGGGATTGCCGCCGCCGTCGAGCTCGAGCATCCGCCGGGCGGTCCGCGCCGCCGCCGCCCAGGCGCCGCGATCGAGCTGCCGGCGGCCGCCGGCCAGCAGCCGGTACCAGCTCTCGAGCGCCGTACGGCGGCGGCGGCGTCCCTCGTCGCTGCTGTCGTCGCCGCCACCGCCACTGCTGCCGCCGCCGCTCCTGCCGCGGCCGCTGCCGCCGCCGCTGCCGCCGTTCCCGATGGGCGTCCAGGCCAGGGGCTGCCGGCTCTCCCAGCCGGCGAGGCTCACCTCCGGCACGACCACCACCACCGGCACGCCGATGGCGCGCGCGATCAGGGCGATGCGCTCGAAGGCCGCGGCGGCGGTCTCGCGCAGCCGGCCGGCCGCGAGCGCCGCCGGGCCCGCCGGGCCGGCGACCCCGTCCGGTCCGCCGTGGCGCCAGGCCTCGGCATAGCCCTGCCGGGCCGCGACCGACGGCGCGTAGGGCGAGACCTCCGGGGTTTCGAGCAGGTTCCAGTTGTTGCCGGCGAAGACCACAACGACGTCGGGATTGATCTGCACGGCGCTCTCGAGGGTGGCCGCCAGCGAGCCCAGCGTTTCGTTGGTGCGCGCCAGGTCGATCACCTCGGCGGCGCCGTCGCCGGCCACCGCCCGCAGCTGGGCCTCCAGCACGCCCGCGGGGGTGACGTGGGGCGCATAGAGGTAGCCGGCCGCCGCCGACTCGCCGAAGAGGCAGACCCGCAGCGGCAGCGGCGCCCGCTTTGGCCGGATCTCGTGGCGCGACGCGAAGTGGTCGCCCAGCGGCAGCGGCGCGGGCCGCACGAAGACCAGCTCGGCGCCGGCCCCGCGCGGCTGCC
>DATKFK010000527.1:0-2240 GCA_035544375.1 Thermoanaerobaculia bacterium | reverse complement strand
GACCTCAGCGAGCGGAGCCTTGGTCGCTCTCCTGGCGCTCTGCGCGCTGTGCGGAAGGGCGATAGGTGCGCTCGGCGGCTCGGCGCTCGTCGTCTTTCACGTGAGCACACCGATGCGGATCGACTGGATCGGCTTCGGCGGAGGCCTCGCCGTCTGGTATCTCTTCTATCGTCTCTCTCTGCCGGCACATCGCGAGGTCAAGTCGGCGTTTCAAGCGCTCACGGATCTGACGATCCCTGCCTTCACCAGGTGGATGAAGAAGGTCGAGATCCCAGTACCTCCTGAGGTCGCCGCGAAAGCCGAGGAGGTCAGTGCCTACCTGCGGCTTCTCAAGAAACCACCCGTGGCGCAGCCCCAAACCCCTCCTCCGGCCGCCGAAGCTTCATCGCAAAAATGATAGGGGCAGGCCGAAACGGTCTGACGTGCCCCCCTGCAACTGGCGGGTTGGGAGAGTGAGTCCTCCCGGCTAATGATAGAGCCCCGCTCGTAGTGGCACGACACCAGGTGGGAGAGATGCCCTCCCAATCCTTAGCATTTACGCGAATATCCCCAACGGTTCCGAGTTGGAACCGCCTCGAGTCGTGGCTAGTCAAGCTAGACCTTCTATTTCTACAGTTTTACGCTGCCTGAGACGATTACCGAGGTAGCGCAAACGCGACGTACACACGTTCGATCGGCACGAGCCCCTCCCACCCGGCAACCCGAGACCCATCGTCACCGCCTGCCCGCTCTGTTCGACCGCCTCCTGGGATCACTTCATGGCTTGTCGGACGCGGCGCACATCCTGCTCCGACAGGCCTGGAGGCTGAACCTCTCGGCCGCGATGGCGGCGCGCGCACCCTCGTCTTCCACCAAATCCACTGGCCGAACTCACCGCCCGCCGCCTCCTTTTCGACGGCGAGCACTCCTCCGGCCTCGCCTACCGGGCCGCGTTGGCTCGAAGCGACCCGATCCGCAGATCGGGTTCCTCTTCGGCCGCATGCTGCGGGACGGGGCATCGCCCGCATTATGGCGAGTGCGCCGCCAGCTCGAACGCCCAGAACAGGGGATCCAGCACCCTCCTCGGGCACCACGGTACAGCCAGGCTCTGCCCGCTTGCGATGCCCGACCCCGTCGCCGAAATGAGTGCGAAGCGCAGCTCCACGTGATGCTCCGCGGCGCGGCGGATCAGCATGTGCCCCGACAGCGTGCTGTCGAGCCATGCCTGGATTTCTTGGTGGACGCGCCAGAGCGTGCCGAGATAAAGCTTGAGCTGGTCTGGCCCCAGGGGTAGCACGGCGGCGGGCGAGCCCTGCCGCAGGGTGGCCAGGGTAACCTCGCCGCTTACCGCATGCCACAGCGGATCGTCCTTGAGGTAGGTGCGCAGCGCCAGCGGGAGATTGGGAATGGCGTCCGCCTTGGTCAGCACGACGACCAGCTGAAAGGGCTTCGGGCGCAGTCCGTATCCCTGCCGCACCCGCGCGAGCACCAGGTTGTCAAACAGCATGTCCAGGAACTCGATCTCGACCTCCGCGAGGTCTGCCAGGCTCACCAACCAGAATGCCGGCGCGGTCCAGTTGCAGGCCACGGCCCTGCCATCGCGGGCCGGTGGCGAAAACACCGGGTCCGCGCGGTCCCAGACAGCCAGCCCCTTGTCGCCCCACCGCTCCATCTTGTGCAGCACCAACAGGAAGCGCATCGCCTCCGGCTCCGTTCCATCGTCGGCAGCCCCCTCCGCGTCCGAGCCCACCACCGCCGAGCGCGACGGCAGGAGGCCTTCGTGTACGCGCTGGAGGATGCCCTTGAGGGCCTCGTCGGTCGCCCCGTCCTGGGGCCAGCAGAGATAGTCGGGCCAGACCACGTTGAGCTTGCGGAGCATGAAGAGGGCCGCCCATAGAAAGCTGGTCCTGCCATGCCCAGGACGGGCGAAGATCTCGAACGTCGGCAGGTCGGCCGGCAAGGATGCGGCCGCCCGCGCAGCCGGTGCGGCCTGGCGATGGAACCCGAAGTGGGCAAGCAGTCTCTCGATCAGGCCCATTACGACCTCCTCTCATCGTCCGGCAGATCCGCAGAGCCCGCGTTCTCCCGCCACAGTAGGCGGAACCCGAAGCAGGCGGCACGGACCGCCTGGGCCTGGCGCGGCAGGATCGGTGTCCCGGCATCCGGAGTGAGAAGGTTGCCGCAGAAACCCGGGAACGGCTCCCCCATCCCCCCCCACCGGTCCTCCACGGTCACCCACTCGACGACCCCCAGTCGCATCA